>JAEYRR010000227.1 GCA_023435505.1 Bacillota bacterium
TTGATAACATGGGAAACTTTTCTTCCACCTATGGTTCTTTGACCGCCATAGTCCTCTTATTGTTATGGGTTTATTTCTGTATGTATATTCTCTTTATTGGAGCTGAAATCAATGCTTATTTAAAGGACCATAACATCTTCTGTATATTACACAAAGGGCCGACGAAGTAATGTTCGTCAGCCCTTTATTGATTCACTAGATTCTCTTCATCCCTAATAGATATATCCTAATGCAATACCACTATAGAAATGTTTTAAAATGGTTTCATAATTCTTTCCTTGTTTGACAAGTGCCTTGACTCCATTTTGACTCATACCCACTCCAAGACCATAACCACCGCCGAACAATGTCACTCCTTTATTATCCTTGTTCTTTTCGATTACAAAGAACGTGCTTGGAAGTAAACTAAGATTAGAAATTGTGCTTCCATCTAGTCTAGATACTGCATCATAGGTTGGACTCAGTAATTGACGGAGGAAGGATTCTGATTTCACCTTCACTGTATTCTTTGAACCTGATATGATGACCTCTGTTACTAGCCCACTTTTCTGTCTCTTTGAAACTGTTATGGACTTAATGTCACCTACCGTAGAAATATACTTCTCTTGATATTTTCCATCTTTGTCCTTGGTTAACACATAGGATGGGTTACTCTTATATAGACTTGCAAGATTAGCCTCCACCATTTTCTTTAAATCTTTGTTAGAGAAGGAGACACTCCAACGATACCATGGAAATTCTTTTTCATAGGCATCCTCATCGGTGCTTGTTATAAACTTCTTAAAGACAGCTTCGTCTGAATAATCCACATCCTTCGTCAAATCAGAACCTTGATATTTCCCAGTCAAGTAAGGTAGTTTTGCATTACTTGCCCATACATAATCTACATCGGCTGTAAGGCCACAGGAAGTAGAAAAGTAATAGGCAAACACCACTTCATTATCATACTGCAATACTTGACCATAGGTTGCTTTCACAGCTTCTATGGATAACTCATTCTCCTGTTGATTGTTATAAACCTGGTATTTGGTACTATCATCTACATGGGCACCATATTTACTACAAGAATTGGCCACCAGATGGTTATAGGCATAGCTTCTGGCACATACAGCCTGAACCTTTAATGCTTCCAGTCCATAACTGGTAGGCATCTCACTAGGAATTACTGCATACAGATACTCTTCTAGTGGCAACTCATTTACCAACGTAAACCCGCTTTCTGAGTAAGCCACCTCAATCGTTCCTCTGTAACTCGGATTACCATAGCTGCGTTTCAGACTAAGTATCTTAATCCGTCCTTCTTCCTTGTCGGATTTCACACTTAATCTTCCCTTTACCAGATACTTACTTGATTTCTCAATCGCGACCTCTTCTCCTGCTTTAAAGCTCTTCTTCTTATCCCCATAAGATATTGTAAATGGGCTATCTGAGGTAACTTTTACAGTATTGTGGTAATAAGAGGTAAAATTACTGTTATTTAAAATTATGCGGATATCTTTTGCTGTAATCTTCTGAGTAATCAGGGCGGCACAGATTTTTCCTGCACTTACGACAAAGTCCGTATTCTCATACCCCACCAGGACTGCATTAGTCATTTCCATAGCCGGTTCATCATAAATCCTATATACTCGGTAGTTGCTGTCCAGTGGTATCTTTCCATACCCCTCTAACTCAATGTAATCGTCTTTTGCCACCAACACTTTACCCCTAATAATATCCGGTTTCAGAGTAATGCTTTGTACTAATTTATCCTTTACCACAACATCTGCAACATGATTGGCAACTTTCTGATCTATAGGATTTTTTAGTGTAAAGGTACGTTGCACTCCATTTATAAAAATATCAAGCTCTTTCTCATTTTGTTTCACAACCCAAACATTGTTTAACGTTTTTTCAACCTGTGGGACAGCATTGACATAAAGAATTTCTTTGTCCCTGACGTAAGCATAAATGGTGCAGTCAATGTACTCATCCATGGATAAACCCATGTCTGCGAATTGTCCGGCGTCTGTTACAACGGTAAACGGTGCCAAACTATTAATATTCTCATCTGTTCCAACCACATATAGTTCCTTCATCTGAAGAGCACTACTCAGGTCAGAACCCTCCTGTATAGAATATACTTTATCTATGAGATAGGAATATACCAAGAGAAAATCGTCCCAGCTGATTTCATTCTTCTGCTCAGGATCCGACCATATAGTCGGGAACTGTCGCTGTAGCTCCTCAAACTTCTGCGCTTTCACAACCCTGGTAAGCAAGTTTTTGACGTCTCCAAAAGTCACCTTTTTTTGCGGTTCAAAGTTCTGGTTCGATTCCACAAACAGAGTTTCCAAATCCATCCCACAAAGCCCATTGATATAACGATAATACCAGACATCCTCTTTAATATCAGGATAAGACATCAGTTTTTCCATCTGATTCAAGTCATCATCTGAGTATTTTAGCAAGGAAAGCATTTTTGCAAGATACGCCCTGGTAATACCTGTCTCCTGTGGTTTCTTAACAGTTGTCTCCATAATCGGCTCTGCTGAATTTTGAATGCGCTCTGAAACATTTATGATAAATACAGATGTCATTATGACCGCACATATTACTATTAAAATTATCTTTACCCTATTATTTAACATCCCATCACCTATTTGTCTTTTCTAAGGAGAATTCTCCCCGCATACCATCTTGAAAATAATCGTATACTTAACTTATTATATTTTAATACTGTCCATATTATGTTGGATAAGCCCTAAAAAGATATTACATGATGAACTACTACAAATTACCATACTTGTATTTTAACACTTTTATATCGTAATTTCACCATTAATAGATAATATTAGAGTAAGTATATGCTATTTTTTCAAACATATTCCTTATTATTCGAGTCAATCCCTTAGTTTGTCCACATAGATAAAAAAAACTTTCCGGAGTAAATCCGGAAAGTTTTTTATTCTATAAGTTCTCTAATGTATGAATCAGATCATCAATGCTTCTCTTATCTACAAGAAAATAAGTGAATCCTTCATGATGCATAGCATAATAATTAGCATCATACTCAAGAAAGCTGTAATTACTAACCGTATTATCTGTGTCCGTCAAACTGATTGTACATCTTGGATTATTTGTACTTACTTCCTTTTCTGCTTCTTCCTTAATCTTAACCAAAGTTAACTTACCATAGATGGTTCCTATATCAGAAGCACTTTTTTCAACACCATTAATCTTGTAACTATCCTTAAGCATCTGTATGTCGTAAGTTTTGCCTTCAGCACTTATATTTAACTTACTAAATGCAGAAATACTCTTATTAAACAACGAATAATCAACATAGTCAAAAGCATTGACATTAGTATATAAATCTATAGTATTTACGCCCATCGTATACACACTCTCAGAATCATTTAGCCTTACATAATAAAGGCTGCCATCCTCATTGGTTTTACCAATAGAAAGCTTAAGCGTATGATCTGTGGTTTTACTATCATCACTATCCTTTGTAAAATATTCCAGATATACTTCAGAAGTAGGCTTATCTAATCCATACTGGCTAAAATCCTTGCAGTTATAATCTATGTTCTCTAAGAATCGATACGACACATAATTGGACGCCAAGTTGTTCATATTATTGGAATCCATTTTAACCCCTAAGGCGTAAGGCTTTGTAATACCCCAAGTCTCGGTATCCTTATCCTGTGCTGCATCAATCATTACTTTACCGTCCTTGGTTATACGAATCTTCGTTACATTGTTCGCATTTACATCACTTACAACCGCCAACTTAGTAATGGTGTTCAAGTTCGCACTGAACAAACTATAGTAACCCTCCGGCAGAATATAGATGCCTGGGTAGCCTTGCACAATAGCATAACATCCACCATCAGAGGTTACCACATTGGTTCCTGTTGAGTAGGAGTAGGTTGCACCATCCTCAAGCTTTAAAGTAACCGTTAGTGCAGGTTTATCCAACCGAAGATCTGCCAGCTTATCCTGATTCTCAGATACCACCTTAGAAGCTGTCATCTCCTTGAATCTGTCTACCATATCCTGAACCTTATCCTGATCCAGTGGGCGTTCTTTCTCAGACTCCACCTTCCATATATCATCCTCTTTAATCAGGGTATACTCCTCCCCGTCTATTAAGTAGGTTAAGGTCTTTGCCTTGCTAGTATCAATCTGTATCAGCTTTGTATCACCCGATTCGGATTTATCCTTTTCGGACTTCTCCGCTATTCCTTTTGCTACGAAATACCCTATTAATAATACAATAATGACAAGAAAGAGAACGATCATAGTAAATGCTTGTGATTTCTTCTTTTTCTTCTTTGCCATTAAGCTCTCCTCCTTCTCATATACCAGATCAGGAATCCTGCTGCCAATAAAGCGATAGGAACAACCACAATCAGTACCACAGTATAAAATACGGTATCAGAATCTGTAGTATTAACGTAGGTCTCTACCATGCTTCTCTTCGGAATAGATAATCCTGTTTTCTGCCCGCTAAGATAGGAAATCGTATTATTGAGAAGGGTTACATTTCCAAAGTTCTCAACCTGAACAAATTGGTCTTCCGTTACATAACTGGAGGAGAATACTACCATTTCTGAAGTTTTACCTTCAAATATATCTGATACCATCACTCCAGCATCAAAAGGTCCCATTACATCAGTATCTTCCTTCTCATAAGTTGTCATACTGGAAGGATCCGCTGTCTTACAGTAAGCATCTGTTGAGGTAGTTAACAGCTTTTCAATTGTAAGGGTAGCTCTACCACTGATTTCCTGTATTCCCTGTGCATATGGCATCATAATCGGATTTGTATCATTAGTGATACCAAATGTAATGTTGTTGCTACTGGTAACATCTGCATAAGACATATATGGGATACCACCACCACTATGGCTGCTATCTTCCATTACTACGCCTTCCGTAACCTGGAGTCCATAATACTTCATAAATTCATTGAAATTCGTCATATTTCTTCCCATGTAGTTTAACATGACTACGGCTTTTCCACCGCCCTGCAAATAAGTCTTAATTGCAGCAATCTCAGTCTCGGAATAATCCGTCGTTGGTCCACAGATATATAAGATATCACAATCTTCTGGTATGGTAACAGTTTCTGCTTTGTCTCCAGAAAGACCATTACCTAGTCCATCATCAGTAGTTGCATCGCCAACACTTCTGATATTTAATGTTTCCACTTCAGTACCAAGCTTTTCAAACTCATTCTTTAGGTAATCACTGATACTAGTTTCACCATGTCCGGTAACGGCATAAATTTTACTTTTTTTAGCATTGGTTACTGTTTGTACTGCAGAAGTAATCTGACCCTCTACATCAATAGCAGTAACAGTCGGATCTGTGGCATTTCCATTATATACTTCTGTGTAGTCCAGACTATACATCTGACCATATGGAATATATTTGTAATTTCCATTAGTTTCATTAACGACAACGATACTATTACTGTTTATTTGTGTTCCTGTACCTGCATATTTTGTAGCAAAGTCAGGATAAAGGATAGGATCCTTATATACTACTTTGATGTTGTCAGATAACTCTTCGTATTTATCAACGATGTTCTTAAAGATAGAAACCTCTTTGCCATTTTCGACAATATAATATATCTTGACTTCATCCTTTATGTCCTTAACCACTTTCTTAGTCTGATCAGTAAGGGTATAGGTACTTTCTTGCGTAACATCTATTTTAAAGTCAAACTGTCCCACAATCATATTCACCAATACAACTGCAACCAGTATAAATACAATAAAAATACTGCTGAAGGCACCTCCACGGAATTTCCTGCTAGTGAACTGCCCTTTCATCGTTTCCTTTAGAGATTTCTTTTGCTCTTTCTTTTTATTAATGACAATAGAAATCTTTTCTTGTTCTTTATTCTCTCCCATGCTAATCTCCTCCTTTCCTAGTTCCATCTCTTCTTCTTAATTACCTGAATGGTAAGCAGGAGGAACATGGCAATGATGCTAATAAAATAAAGAATAGCATTTAAATCCAGTATACCATTGGCAAAATTATCGTACTTTTCACTGATGGAAAATACATTAAGAATCTTAGCTACTATTCCATCATACAAGGTTGGTTTTACGAAATAAATAATCGCTGCTAAAGCCTCTCCAAGTATGCCAATAATCATGGTTATGATAACATTGTGCATAGCCAGCTGTGCTATTAAGCAAACCAACACAACCAATGCACAAATAAAGATCCATGCTGTTCTATGGTCAGTAGGAATCATACCTGCAATACCTGGCATGATTTGGTTAACTAAAAGAGCAATCGCTGTAACAATCAATGCGATTACCTGATTTTCCGTTACAGAAGATATAAACAAGCCTAACGACATATAGGTAGCCCCTAACAGAATAAATCCTAGGAGAGAACTATAAGCTGTAGCAAAATTAACTGCACCGTATTGTGAAATGATTAACGGATAGAAAGCTGTTAACACCATAGGTAATAAATACATGGTATATGCAGCAAAATATTTACCCATTACAATTTTGGAAACAGAGATTGGAGAGGTCAGTAAAAGCTGATCTGTCTTCTGTTTCTTCTCCTCAGCAATTAAACGCATCGTAAGAATTGGTATTAAAATAATGTATAAAAACCGAATATCCCTTAGTACGTATTCAAATTTGGAATATGCAGTTTGAATGTTGTATACCACAAAATAGATTCCTATAACTGCCAGAAATAGGGCAGCATAGATAAATCCGATCATTGTTGTAAAATAGGAACGTAGCTCTTTTTTATAAATAGCCAACATGTCTACTCTTCCTCCTTTTCAATCTTGTCTTCCTCTACTGTGACAGTTTCCTCATAAGCTGCCTCTTCTTCTATTACATCCTCTTCATAGTTCTCTGTTTGAGTCAGCTTTAAGAAGATGTCTTCCAGTGATAAGGTCTGTAACTTCATCTCGTAGATTGGAAGCTTTTCTTCTGCCAAAAGGTTAAAGACTTCTTCGCGAACGTCCCGCTCTTCCTCTGGATACAGTACCATACTACAAATTCCATCTGTTTCCTCAATTTCATTAACTGTTGTAGTAGTTGTCATTCTGCCAAGGACCTCTTTTACCTTGTCCATTGATCCTTTCACAGACAATCTCAAGCTAGGATTCTTATTAGCTTCCTCGGATAACTGCTCCGGAGTAGCATCAGCAATGAGCCTACCTTTATTAATAATAATGATACGTTCACAAACAGCACTTATTTCAGAAAGAATATGAGAACTTAAAATAACGGTATGTTTCTCACTTAGTTTATGTATCAGATCACGAATTTCAATAATCTGCTTTGGGTCTAATCCAACCGTAGGTTCATCCAGAATAATCAGGTCAGGATAACCTACAAGTGCACCTGCAATACCTACCCTTTGTCTATAACCTTTAGATAGATGACGAATCAGCCTGTCCTTAACCTCTTCCAGCTTTGTATCTAAGATAATCTGTTTGATCTGTTCGCGACGTAGCTTCTTGTCAACAGATTTTAATTCCGCAACAAACTGAAGATACTCAACTACTGTCATATCCATGTATACAGGTGGCTGTTCAGGCAGATAACCAATTAGCTTCTTAGCCTCCTCTGGCTCCTCAAATATGTCATATCCATCGATGGTGACGGACCCCTCTGTAGCTGACAGATAGCCAGTCATTACATTCATTGTGGTTGATTTACCAGCACCATTTGGCCCTAAGAAACCAACAATCTCCCCTTTTTCAACTGTGAAGTTAATATTATCTACTGCCAGATAATTACCATACCTCTTCACTAGATTTTTTACTTCAATCAATGTGATTCCTCCTTCATTACATATATAATGCAATAAATAAAATACCTTTTGTAACATAATAATAATAAAATAAGTATTTTCTGTGAACTAATAAAAAAAACTAGCGCTTAATTATAACACATTGTTACATTTTACGCAAAAAAAACACCCTCAGATATAAATAAAATATCTGAGGGTGCTAAAACACTTATTGAACTAATTTCCTATATGGATATTATCCAATCACTTCCTGCATGGTATACATGCCAGGTTTATTTCCAGGTAAAAATTTAGCTGCAGATATTGCCCCTTTTGCAAAGATTGCTTTTGAATAAGCCGTATGCTTAAATTCAATCACTTCATCTGTTCCGGCAAAAATCACCTCGTGTTCCCCTACGATAGTGCCGCCCCGTACTGCACTGATACCAAGTTCCTTTTTATCTCTTGCTTTACGCTCATGGGAACGGTCAAATATATATTCATATTGATTATTCATAGCCTCATTGATAGCATCTGCAATTGCAAGTGCTGTACCCGATGGAGCATCTACCTTCTTATTGTGATGCTTCTCAACAATCTCAATATCGAAACCAGCCTGAGCTAGTACTTTAGCTGCTTCCTGCACCAATTTGAATAATGTATTGACACCTAATGACATATTAGCTGATTTTAAGATAGGAATATAGGCAGAGGTCTCCTTTACTAAAGCCAACTGTTCTTCACTTAATCCTGTGGTACATAGCACAATTGGCAGTTTTCTTTCCACCGCTTCAGCAAGAAATGCGTCTATGCCTATCACGCTGGCAAAATCTATTACTACATCAGCATCAATATGGCAATCTGCCAGGGACTCAAACACAGGGTATGGGTTATTCTTATTAGTAATATCAATTCCCGCAACAATCTCACAATCCGGGTCCTGTTGCACCAACCCTGATATTACCTGCCCCATATGGCCGTTACAACCACGCATAATTATCCTTACCATCTTATCAACCTCTCTCCTACTTTGCTTTCTTTTTCATGCATTTGTAATTATTCTAATCTTATGTACTTTTATACTTGTTTTCTATATGTATGCTCTATTTACTTAGCAAACTGTCATTCCTGCCTGTATCATAACCTCTACCAGTTTCTTTTCATTCTGTGGCTCCATCTCAGTAAGTGGCATCCGCAGTGATCCAACCTCAAATCCAATTCTCTGCAATGCTTTTTTTACTGGAATAGGATTAACCTCTGAAAATAATGCGTTGATTAATGGTATATATTTTAGTTGTAGGTCACGGCTTGCTGCAATCTCTCCTTTATTAAACAACTCTACAATGTTGTGCGTTTCCTGTGGAAGAATATTAGAGAGAACTGAAATTACACCTTTTCCTCCTAAAGATAGAATAGGGACAATCTGATCATCATTTCCTGAATATACATCGATATCTCCATTGGTAGCTGACATCAATTGTGCCACAAAGGAAAGGTTGCCAGTAGCTTCTTTTACAGCGACAATATTATCTACTTCTTTTACCAGACTTGCTATGGTATCTACCGCCATGGAACAACCGGTTCTTCCAGGAATATTATATAAAATCATTGGTACCTGAATACTGTCTGCCACCATGGTAAAATGTTTTTTCAATCCATTCTGGGTTGCTTTATTATAATATGGAGTCACTACCAAAACACCGTCAACTCCATATCTCTCTGCCTCTTTTGACAGATAGATAGCAGTTTCAGTACTGTTAGAGCCAGTTCCAGCTATAACAGGAATTCTCTTATTAGTGTGTTCTACTGTATATCGAATACACTCCAAATGTTCATCATGAGATAAGGTAGATGCCTCACCTGTAGTACCGCATACTATGATAGCATCCGTTCCATTATTGATTTGAAAATCAATCAGTTTTCCAAACATATCAAAATCTACTTCACCATTTGTTTTCATTGGTGTAACAATAGCAACACCTGCGCCATTAAATATCGCCAAACAAAACCCTCCTTTAAATTAAAAAAACCCGACACAAGAGTCGACCCTAAAGATAATCATCTTCTACAAATACTATGAAGAATATTCTTTAGGTAGCACTCCATCACATTATCTTATGATGACAGTCATATAGCTGTTAACTATATGCCCAGGATCGATAATTCGGGTTATCTTACCTTCGGCAAACTTTCCTTTCCACTACCTTCTTCTATGCCCCAACACATCCAGTAGTTTACTTATAAGGTTTGCGCCTCTACCAATAAAGCTTTATTATGTACAATATGAAGTTGTCGGTGTAACTGATTTACTAGTTGCGACTATTATACCTTCCTGTTTTGGCTTTGTCAACAATATTTCACATTTCTGCATAATTCTACCTAAGTGTTATCCTAAAAAAACAAACAGTCTCATGAAGTCTCATAAAACTGTTTGTACATTCCTATAGAATTATCCTTTAATTGCTTCAATCTTAGATATAACATCCACGTAATCAACCAGTTCTTCCGGCAACGTGTCACCAGTTAATACTAGCTTATAGTAATCATCTCGTAGTTCAATAAATTTAATGATGTCCTCACAGCTGATAATACCATAATCAACCAACCCAAGAACCTCATCTAGAACAAGAGTATCACACCCACCAGTCTCAACTACTTTTCTTGCAAAGTTCATACCGTTTAGTATATTCTGCTTCTCTTCATTCTGTTCCTCTGGAGAAAGGTTACAATAGAATTCCTTTGCTTTTTCAAAACGAAATAGCTTTATCTCCGGCTCTAATTTATTTAAAAAAGAGAATTCCTCTACATCTCTTCCTTTAAGAAACTGAATAATAACAGCGGGATGACCTAATCCGGCTGAACGGATACACTGCCCAATCGCTGCAGTTGTCTTTCCTTTTCCAGCGCCATAATAGACCTGAACAATTTTTTTGCTCATTGAATTCACCTCAATGTAATTAACTAGATACCAATCATACCATAGATGCTTTAATAAATCCAGTTAATTAGGCTAAGTACTGCTCTGCCTATTCTTCTTCCTCAACATATTCCAATTTACTTACAGATACTTCATAGGCAACTCGCTTTTCAAAGTCCACTTCTGACGTCTTCTTTTGGTATTCCCTACTCTGTATTCTTCCCCATACCTGTACATGTCCCCCAACTGGGAATTTCTCAGCATATCGAGCATTACGTCCCCAACAGATACATGGGATGTAATCTGATTTACCATATGGGCGATTCACTGCTAATAGGATATCTGCGATCTCACGGCCTAATGGAGTCTTTCTGTAAACTGGCTGCTTGCAGATATAGCCATCTAAAAAGATATAATTTGGCTTAGGGCTCTCATAACCTGGTTCACAAACAGTAAGTTCCCTTACAAAAACAGATAGCACAAGACGATTCTTACTCTCATCGTGACGATTATAAGATCTGAATTGTCCGGTTACTTCCAGGTACTGCCCCTTATAATCCTTCTTTACATCAATGAGCCTCTCAGAAATCATTAAAGGAATGATGTCATAAGAATCACTAAGGCGGTTAACACTTACATCCAGAAGGTAAAAACCTTCTCCAAACACTTCGTGACTGTACTGAAAGTCACCTACAACTTCTCCTGCAATACTAACTTGGTTATTATCGAATACTTTATCCGTCATAACGTACTACTCCTCTCTTTCCTG
>JAEYRR010000172.1 GCA_023435505.1 Bacillota bacterium
CCATAACCTGAGCAGAAGAAAAAGATTCCCACAAAAAAATATCCAATGGGTACAAATAGATCCAGTCCGTGTACGATCACTTTAGAGTCCAGCCAGGAAGCACAGGTCCTTTGCCCAATATGATGAAACATAATACAGATGGCCAAGAAGCCCTGAAGTGCCTTGGTTTGGGACAGAGACATGAATCCCTCGTTCCAATTCTTCCTTCCGTATAATTTTGCTCCCCAAAGTAGGAAAACAATCAATAATAGATAATACACATAAACGATTTTGTCCATTGTACATCCCCCTCTATTTACTTATGTAATTTATTGTTGTTTCATTACAAAATATTTGTATTTTTACTAGAATAATCTATCTTTATTATATTTTAACAAATACTTATTGTAAATTGTAAATACACCCTGGAGGCTTGGGTTTGTATACTATGTATTCAACTTCAATATGCATTTTATAAAATAAATGAAACTTTATGTTGTATTACTGTGTATTATAGATGTAAAGGGCCAACCACTACATTGAAACGTTTCTGTAAAAGTGAAGGAGTTAAAGAGTAATGATATTAACGCAAGAGTTATTCTTGGATACATACGGTAAATATAAGAATACTGTGTATTCGGTTATATTCAACTATGTAAAAAACATAGACGATGCTACTGATCTTCAGCAAGAAGTATTCATCAAGCTGCTTAATTGCACTACCAATTTTGAAGATGATGAACATATCAAAGCATGGTTAATTAGAGTGTCGTCAAATATAAGCAAAAATCATCTCAGAAGTAAACGTTACATATCGGACTCACCACTACCCGACGACATTCCTTGTATTGAGCAGGGGGAGAATTACGATTTAATAAAATTGGTGTTGGCATTGCCAGAAAAATACCGCATCCCTACACACCTATTTTATTATGAAAACTACTCAATCAAGCAAATTGCCGAAGTACTGGAAACACCAGAATCGACCATAAAGATAAGACTGAAGCGTGGTAGAGAGAAGCTAAAGAAATCTTTGCAAAAGGAGGATTGGTTATAATGGCTTTGTCAAACGAATACCAAAAGCAAATAAATGCTTTTTGCGATGAAAATTGTACAACATCAACAGAAGAAATTCTTATGAAAGCAAGAGAGAAAGAAACTATGACTACTTACACGGAAAAAAACGTAGTTAATTATACCCAGCGAAAAAGAAGAAAATTGGTATGGCGATTAGCCGTTCCAGCAGCCTGTATTCTGCTTATGGGAACTACGGTCATGGCTGCTACGGGACAATTTCAAAATCTGTTTCGGACTGTTTTTGAAGATGACACCACTGCTGACATTGTAGACAAAGGTTATCTATATGAAATAAATCAGTCACAAGAGGATGAAAACTTCAGAATAGATCTTATAGCAGTTACAGGTGATGCTAATACACCTAAGCTAGTATTTGATGTTTATTTAAAAGATAAAGAACTGGCAGCCAGAAATGATAGAATTCGTATGCTGGTATATAACTTAGGCGTAGAACAATTTGAGAATGAATTGGATAAATATGCACCAGGGGAAACATACGGAACAAAGGACAAAGAAATCGACAACTTATATCACTTCTCTATGACAGGTTTTCCTGTTTGGATGACAAGTGGAGAGCCCGTAGTTGTGAGTGTCTGGCAGGTGACTTTAGATTTAAACAATGATATAAAGACCGAGTATAATGATGTTAATCTAGAGTACAGATTCACTCCGCCTGCAGGAATCTACCATCCCGTATCCGATGCTTCCTATGAAAATATAACATTTAGCCATGGAGGGATTGACTACAACCTAGTAGCAGGAACATTCGGAAGTTATAATTCGGAATTCACCTTTATATATGACTTTGTAGGTACAAGCCTTGCTGGAGACGAAACAGATTATGCAAAGCTTGAGACGAAGCTACAAGAGAACTGGCTGGAGCTAGTAGATACATTTACACTAGTTGTAGATGATAAGGAGTACAAAGTAAATAGCGATAATAAAGGATATACCTGGTGTGATGTAAACAGTGAAGTATTACAACAAAACCGTTGTATTATCCATCCATACTTCCCAGCCTTTAACTATGACGAGGCAAAAAGTATAATACTTAAGTCAGAGGAGCAGAGTTTTAGATTAAAGTAAATAAAGAAGGAACAGGTTAGGTGACGTGACTCCCAAAAGTTAGACTTTAAGTCTATCTTCTGGGGGTCATTTCACTAACGTGTTCCTTTGTAAGTTAATGACTCTACTACTCTGCTAATCTACCTACTACTTCTAAACTCTTAAATACCGCTATTCCATGAGGCGATCTACCTACCAAATCTGTAATGTCTTTACCAGAGCTCTCCTTATTATGCATACCACCTGCCCATGCTGGTACATTGGTAACATCATAAACTAAGCCATCATAAGCGACATAGGCTTTGTTGCCGTTCTCTCCATTATACTTTGCTAACTCCTCTACGGTAAAGGTTGGCATCTGGGCATCCTCCTCTGTGTCTGTCGCCTTAGGGGATTCTACCACTTTATCTGATGCTTTTGGAGACTCTTCGACCTTCTCTGTTGCCTTAGGAGGGGCCTCATTTTTGCCTATATTATTTAAACCATATGGATTCACCAGATGTAAAACCGTTCCAAGGATTAACAATACCGCAATCAACCGATGGGTGATAAACCAGATTCCTTTTCTCGGTTTCTTTTTCAGCGTAGCATAAATACCTAGCCAAACCTGAAGTATCAACAGAACTGCAGCACTCACACCAGAAACACTAAGTCCAATAAAATAGAACTGAATGATAAAATGGGCAAGTAACGTCACTGCGGTAGTAAAGCCAAAATACTTATGATTGCGCACAAAGATAATCATTAATACCTTCATCACTCTCTTAGTAACAGGACTCGTAGAAATCTTTCTACCAAAGCGTCTGTTTATCAACTTGATGATGTAGTTAATGATTGTCCCAACAAATGCAACAATGATAAGCCATCCAAATAATCCACCAAACTCCCTAAACATATGTAATCCTCCTTTTCTTCCGATTTCCTGTGTTATGTTTTATGTATAGATATATAAAAAACCTCTACCAAGTAAACAAGCTATAACTCTTTTTACTGTATAGAGGTATTTTATGCGATTATTATATCCTAGCTAGATTTATGCAATCTCATACTCAAATTATATATGAAACTATTCTGTGTGTAAAGAAAAATGTGGAAATCCATGTTACTATCTTACAATGAGGTATAAAGAGAAGGAACTCCCTCCTTAAACAATTACTAGTTCTCCTACTGTTGCATAATATATCCCATCGATTTCAGCAATAGAAATGGTTTGATTTCCAATTTCTTTACCCTCTTTTATTGCCGTAATCGTTATTTTTGCTTTCCCATCGTGGGGATAAACGGGTGCCCAATAGAGTGTATCACCATTATTGCATAAAGTAGACATTCCTTTGGAAGTTACAATCCCAGTTTCCTGATTCCAAGAAAGTAATTCCCCATTGTTCGTTTCAATTTTCATACTATCAGCTTCTAAGGAACTATTACCACTATCTTTAAAGCAGAATGTAAATGGTAGTCCCGGTACAGAAC
>JAEYRR010000248.1 GCA_023435505.1 Bacillota bacterium
GAAAAATTGAATGTATTAAGTGAGGGTGTTCAATATTATAAATCTATTGAGAAAACCCTTCAGAAGGCCCTTGTTTTAGCTGAGAAAACTGCTCAGGATACAGAAAATGCCGCTACTCAAAGGGCAGAGGCAATGGTTTCGGATGCAGAGAAAAAAGCTTCCTTAATTCAACAAGAAGCTCTAGCAAAAGCTGAACATATTACGAATTCCGCCTTACATGATGCAAAAATGGTGCAGTTGGATGCCAGAAAGTCTCTAGATAAACTTAGACTACAGATATCCTCCCTATTGCAACAATTTGAACACTATAAGATTCAATATAGGCAATTACTTTCCGCTCAGGCAGAATTAATGGAAAGTGACAAATTTATAATTGATTATACATCGTTAAAAGAGCAGATATCAATAGAAGATAAGGAAGTAACTTCTCCAGAAGGTATGAAAGAGGTAAGTAAAGATTCTTATTCTGTTTATGAAGATGAGAATGTAAACCATAAAGACCAATACATCATTCGTAACATAGCACCCGAGGAATCTAATGTATACAGCGATAATGCAACAGTAAAAAAAGAAGAGGACTCTGCAACAGACATCGCTGATACAGAAACAAAGTCTTCTAAAGATGATGATTTTTTACCTACCATTGATCTTTCAACCATCATGGAGGAAGCTAGAAAAGAGGCAGCTGAAGAGGAGCGTTATGAATCAGATACTTCATCTGTACCTTCAGATACTGTAATGCAAGAGGAAACAACTGATTACGACTATGTTAACAAGGAACAGGAAGAGCTTAGTGAACAGGATTTATTACAGCAACTGTTTTCAGTTAACCCAAAGAAAAAGCCAAGTAAAAAGAATGATTTAGGTGCTTCTGACGATTTTGAGTTCTTAGATATCTAATGAATATGTAGTACTAGAAAAGAACGTTCTTTTAGGGCGTTCTTTTTTCAAACAAACCTTTTCTTTTTTACACAAGTACAGTAAAATAGAGGATATTGAATACTACATACATCGTAGAAAGGAACAAAGTATGACTATTGATATTCCAATAACTCCTTATAAGGACAACATACTTACGATTAAAGAGAATGATACTCCCTTATATAATATTAGAATTGAAAAAAACTTTATTAAGTATTATAAAGAGTTAGAAGCCTTATCCGCATCAAAACAAAAAGTCTGTATAGTCTGTGACACGAATACAGCCAAACTTTACCTAGAGGAGTTTAGTAACATCATTGCAGATCATGTGAAAGAGACTGTTTCCTTTGTGTTTGAGGCAGGAGAAGATTCCAAAAACTTAAATGTCGTTCAACAATTATACGAACACCTTATAAATGAACATTTCGATCGAGGGGATATATTAATAGCCTTAGGAGGCGGCGTAGTAGGAGATCTCTGCGGATTTGTCGCAGCCACCTATTTACGAGGTATTCGTTTTATTCAGGTTCCCACAACCTTACTGGCTATGGTAGATAGCAGTATAGGTGGTAAAACCGGAGTAGACTTTAACGGATATAAGAATATGGTAGGTGCATTTTATCAGCCCAAATTGGTATATATAAATTTAGATACTCTGAAGACCCTACCAAAGCGTATCTATTATTCAGGTTTTGGTGAAGTGATTAAGTATGGGCTGATTGGAGATGTTAATTTCTATGAATGGCTAAAAACTCATTCACAGGAACTGCTTGCACATGAAGAAACGGCAGTAGGTACTATGGTGTATCGTAGCTGTTATCATAAGAAACTTACTGTGGAAAATGACCCTAAGGAAAAAGGAGAGCGTGCCCTTCTTAATCTAGGACACACTCTAGGACATGCTATTGAAAAGTTAAAGAATTTTGAGCTTTTACATGGCGAATGTGTTGCTATTGGAATCGTTGCCTCTGCCTTTATCTCAATGCAAAGAAACTATATTAGTAAAGCAGAACTAGAGGATATTGAGAATACCATACAGTTGTTTCAGCTTCCTGTACGTACTTCAGGTTTAGTTCCTGAAGCAGTCCTAGCAGCATCCAAAAGTGACAAAAAGATGTCCTCTGGTAAGATAAAATATATCCTTATGGATTCCATGTGTCATAGTATGCTTGACTCTTCTGTAACAGATGAAGAGCTGCTGGATGCAATTCGCTATATTCTACAATAAAGATACAAGAAAGGTAATCACATGAAAAAGAAATTTGGACCCCTCTGGGTTGTATTATTGGTAATATTAGATCAGATCACAAAATACTGGGCTAGAACCTCATTAAAGGAAAATGGACCCATTGATGTTATAAAAGGTGTCTTTAGCTTTGAGTATCTAGAGAATAGAGGAATTGCCTTTGGCCTCTTTCAGAATAAATTTATCATATTCGTAATCTTTACGATACTTATTCTGGCTGCCATTGTCTTCTTTTACTATAAGCTTCCAGACGAAAAAAGATTCCGTCCTTTACAGCTTTGTATGATATTTATTGCAGCTGGTGCCATCGGTAACATGATCGATCGTGTATTTTTAAACTATGTTGTAGATTTTCTTTATTTTAATCTGATAAATTTTCCGATCTTTAATGTTGCTGATTGCTATGTTACAGTATCAGAATTTGCTTTGCCAATTCTTCTTCTTTTTTATTACAAAGATGAAGAGCTCCAATTTTATAAAAGAGGTAAATAATACATGTTTGATTGCAATGAAGATTCTAACGAAAATGTAGTGGAACTGATTGTAGAGGAATCCGAAAAAAATGAGCGTATTGATAAACTAATTGCCCTTCAATGGGAGGATGTAACC
>JAEYRR010000317.1 GCA_023435505.1 Bacillota bacterium
AAATTGGTGCAGTTTATTGAAGAATAAAGTATTGGCTTTAGCCTATCGAGGGGCTTCTAGGAGCAGTTGTATTCTTAAATATGCTATGTTGACTTTATATGACATTAAATGTATATTTGTACTATGATATTTATGAAAGAGGAGGACATACAGGTGCTTCAGATTGCTATATGTGATGATAACTACGAGCAACAGAAAGTAATAAAAAAAGCAGTGGAACAATATGTAAATGAGCATAGCAGTTACACTATACAAGTAACCTGTTTTGATAACCCTTTACTTTTTCTTGAAGAACTTGAGAAAAAAGGAGGATATGACATTCTACTTCTCGATATCTTCATGCCAGGGGTGAATGGAATAGATGTCGCAAAAGAGATTAGAAGACGAAAAGATAAAACAGAAATTGTATTTCTGACAAGCAGTGACGATTTTGCCGTTGTCGCCTTTTCTTTAAATGCGGTTCACTATCTTGTTAAGCCTTTTACCAAGATCGAGTTTGACGAGGCCATGGATAGGGCTTTTTCTGTTTTTTCTGATAGTAAGGTTCATAAAATGTCGTACAAGTTGATAGGTGGGGGTGTAAAAATGGTGGATATCGATGATATTCTGTACATAGAGAGCAATAAGCATGAGCAGATGGTTCATCTAAAAGAAGGGGAGCCTTTGTCAGTCAGAGAGGCTCTAAATAGTGTTCAAAAACAACTAGAAGAGTTATCCCCTAATCAATTTGTCATACCTTATAAAGGTTATATTGTCAACCTAAAAGCCGTGCATTCTATTGAACCTAGTTGCATGAAATTATTTGGGAATAGAAGTGTACCCATCCCACGTCGTAGCTTTCGCGAATTGAAGGATAAATATTTTTCTTATTTATTTGGAGAGAATTAGTTACTATAATAGCAAACATAGGAGCACCTTTTGATTATTTATCAAAAGGTGCTTTTTTGTCTTCTTGTGTAATATGACCGTCGGTTCATGCAAGTTTTTACACAAATAATAAGATACAAAGTATTATTATACTGTATATTGCAAGGATTATTCTTGGAATTAGGGGGGTAGGTGAGTGAATTTGAAAAATAATGATGAAATTGACCATACTGAACAGTTAGAGCACCGGTTTAAAGCGATACAGATTTGTGTGACGGATACCTGTTCCTTCTTTTCGGAAAAAGACGGAAATGTTTTTACTGTAAAAAGATGTCTTTATTGTGAGTATGCAAAGTTTAAAGAAGATGTTATCAGTGAGGAATCTGTAGGACTTTGTAAATTCAAACCCTAGATAATGGATATACACCGTAGAAAAGCAAATCGAAAAGAATAGAAAATTAGGAGGTATTACAATGAGACGAGTATTATCCCCAGGGATAAAAAAAATTCACCATCTACATATGCAACTAAGAAATCGCAAAAGAAAAGCTGCAGCACTCGTACTAATATTCTGTATGATACTGCAACTTCTTCCTGAACCAACAGTAACTGTAAATGCTGCTACGTCACTGGAAACAAACCTTCTCATAAATCCAGGAGGTGAACTAGGTACTCCGGAATCTGGTAAAATTGATTTATCAAAAAATAGTTGGAATGTCAGCAGCAGTCGATGGTATGCCTATGAAAGTGTCTATGGCGTTACTCCACATAGTGGAAAGTATTTTATGGCCTGCTACAATACTATGGATATGTCTTCTGGAGATATTCTCTGTTCTCAAGACGTTGATATCAGTAGCCTGAGTTCTTTCATCGAGGACGGTCTTATATCCTATAAACTTTCCGGTTACTTTAATTGTCAAGGCAACAGCACTATAATACTACAGATAGAAGAGCTAGACCAGTATAGTAATCCTATATTGGATTCTTCGGGAGTAGTTTATAGAGGGGATCAATGGAGAACCCAATCTGTTAGCCTTGCTGTCAATTCTAATGCAAAAAAACTTAGGGTAACCCTGATAGCAAATTTTTCTGGCGTTGGATTGGCTGCTTGTGACGACCTCTCCTTAAGTCTATCAATCAAAGATACTGCAGGATTACCAAAGATGACTACGCTTTCTGACCAAACGGTTGAGGCGGGGGCAACTACCACAGCATTACCTTTTACGCTTGCCTATAGTGGAAATGCCCCTTCCCTAACCGCAACTTCTTCTAACCAAACCCTTGTACCTAATAATAACATTTCCTTTGGTGGTAGCGGATATAACCGTACTATAACAATCACTGTACCCAAGAACACCGTTGGAACTACTACTATCACCATCTATGCCGATGGAACTGCAATGAAGAGTTTCCAAGTTACAATACCAAAAGCAAAACCAGTGACTACTATTTCTATTAATCCGCAAGCGTCAGCTAAGTATGGCGATACTATCACCCTGACAGCCACTGTAACCGGAGGAGCAAATCCTACAGGAACAGTACAGTTTATAGCAAATGGTAATAATAAAGGAACACCAGTCACATTAGCGAATGGTATCGCAACAACTTCTATTCCTGCAGTTTTAGGAAATACTACATATTCCGCAATTTATAGCGGGGATACGTACCATGACTCC
>JAEYRR010000339.1 GCA_023435505.1 Bacillota bacterium
ATTTAAGGCCTCCGCGACTTACATAGGGAAGGGTGTGCCCTTTTACTACTATATCAACTTTATCATCAAAAGAAGTTCCCGCTTTGTCCTCTCGTAATCCATCCACAAAAACGGAGCCAGACATAATAATGGCTTTCGCTTTCTCTCTGGACTCCGCCAGTCCTCTTTCTACTAACAGCACGTCTAACCTCTGTTTCATATTTTCATCCTCGTATTTAACTATTATATGCTTCGTCTATCTTGTCAATAATTGCTTCCTTGGATAATCCTAATTTCTCTTTCAGATGGGCTACATCTCCATGCTCAATAAATGCATCCGGAAGTGTGATTGGAAGTAATTTGATATCACTATGCTGGCTTTTCATTAGCTGTGCCGTTACCGCCTGGGTAAAGCTTCCTGAATATACATTCTCTTCAAGAGTAACAAGCAGACTATGAGAAGGTATTAACGATTCAAGGAGCTTAAAGTCAAATGGTTTAATAAACCGGGCATTGACTACTGTAGCGTTTCTTCCTTTGGCATGTAGCTCTTCATAAACCTGCTCTGCCAATTCTACCATACTACCTACAGCAAGAATAAGAATGTCCTTCTCCTGACAGAGAACCTCAGCCTTCCCATACTGAATCCGGCTGGATTTGTTATCATAGCAAAGGCTTACCCTTCCACGTGGATATCGTATGGCAATAGGGGCTTCAAAGTCGTTGCAAAAGGAAAGCATATCCTGAAATTCCTTCTTGTTCTTCGGAGCAATAATTGTCATATTAGGTATGGATTGCAGATAAGAGAGATCAAAGCTTCCTTGATGAGTCTCCCCATCATTACCAACAAGTCCGGCCCTGTCAATCGCAAATACCACTGGATAATTTCCTATGCATACATCGTGGATCATCTGATCATATGCTCTTTGAAGGAATGTGGAATAAATGGCCACAAAAGGTTTCATCCCGCCTGCCGCAAGGCCTGCAGCAAAAGTAACCGCATGCTCCTCGGCTATTCCAACGTCAAAAAATCTGGTCGGATATTGCTTTTGGAATTTTGCCAATCCAGTTCCATTAGGCATAGCTGCCGTAATCGCTACTATTTTATCATTTTCATCTGCTAGCTCACATAATGTATTGGAAAACACGTTAGTAAAGGTCTCATCCGTAGATGGATGCAAGACTTGTCCCGTATTGATGTCAAAAGGTTCTACACCATGGATTTTAGCTGGATTATTTTCTGCCAAAGAATATCCTTTACCCTTTTTTGTAAGCACATGAATAATAACAGCTTCCTTCATCTTTTTGGCACTACCGATTGCCTGCATCAGATTACCTATATTATGTCCATCTACTGGCCCAAGATAGGTAATACCCATATCTTCAAACAGCATTCCCGGAATAAATAATCTCTTTATGGAATCCTTCGAACGTCTTACTTTATCAACAATTGCCTCGCCCACTTTAGGTATACTCTTTAAAGCAGACTCTATCTCATCCTTCATGCCAATATAGGCTTGATTGGTTCTAATCTTTCCAAGATAATTAGACATGCCTCCAACATTTTCAGAAATGGACATATTATTATCATTCAGAATTATAATCATATTGGATTTTAATCTGGCAGCATTGTTTAAGGCTTCAAAGGCCATACCGCCGGTTAAAGCTCCATCTCCAATTACTGCGACAACCGTATTGTTTTCTTTTTTCAGATCTCTTGCTTTAGCTAAACCAAGGGCAACAGAAATAGAAGTAGAACTGTGCCCGGTATCAAAGCAGTCACAGTCACTTTCACTTATTTTAGGGAACCCGCTCATCCCCTCATATTTACGTAACGAAGCAAAGTTCTCTTTTCTTCCCGTAAGAAGCTTATGCACATACGCCTGATGTCCTACGTCCCAAACAATATGGTCACTTGGAAGGTCTAAAGATAAATGAAGCGCCATTGTAAGCTCCACCACTCCCAAATTAGATGCAAGGTGGCCACCGGTCTTACTAATGTTTCTCACCAAAAACCTTCGAATTTCCTTTGCTAACAGTTTATACTCATCAGGTGATATGTTTTTTATATCGTTTGCGTGATTTATCTGTTCTAATAACTTTGGCAAAATGCCACCTTCTCTTTCTTATTACATTCTAAACTATTTTTTTCTGTTTACCAGAGCTTCCAACAATTGATAGATAAAAGAGGAATCTGAGGCATATTTTTGTAAGATAAAAAGCCCTTTTTTAGTATATTCTTCTACCATTAGTTTTGCTTTCTCTACGCCTAGTAAAGTTACATAAGTCGTTTTATTATTCTTTTCATCACTATGAATCGGTTTACCAAGTACCTCAGTTGTACTGATCACATCTAATATATCATCTTGTATCTGAAAAGCCATACCTATACATGATGCTACTTGACTCATATCCTGTCTCTTTTCTTCATCAGCACCTGCTAGAATAGCACCTGCTAGTATAGACGCCTCGATTAAAGCTCCTGTTTTCAATTCATAGATAAAATCCAGTCTCTCCTTCTCTATGGCTTGATCAGAGGACAAAACATCCACTACCTGACCACCTATCATTCCATAGATGCCAGCTTTTTCAGCTATGACCTGAAGAGCCTTCACTCCTCTTACTATATCCTCCTCTTTGAATCGAACAAGTCCTGCCGCCATAGTTTCAAAGGCATAATTTAACAAAGCATCTCCAGTTAGTATTCCCATAGCGTGACCATAAACAACATGGGTGGTCTTTCTGCCTCTTCTGTATTCATCATTATCCATAGCAGGTAAGTCGTCATGAACCAATGAATAGGTATGAATCATCTCCATAGCTGCCATAAAAGGAGCCAGAACCTCATCCTGATTACCGCCAAACAAATGATAGGTTTCCATCATCAGCATTGGACGAAGTCTTTTCCCACCCGCCATAAGGCTGTAACTCATGGCCTCTATTAGTAGCTTTTGATAGCCCTTAGCCTCTGGCATACATTTTTCTATGATAGATTCTATATAGTCTTTCTTATTTGTTAATTGTGTTGTAAACTCCATAAGATCCTCATTCCAAGAACTAATGTTACTCTTCCTTATTATTTGCTTCTCCATTAAGAAGCATTAATTTTTTCTCTACAGTATCAATAGAATCATTACAATTCTTTAATACCTTCATACCGTCATTATACAAAGCAAAAGAATCCTCTAAGCTGATGTCCTCCTGCTCCATCTTGTTAACGATTTGCTCTAACAATTCAAATGATTCTTCTAATGTAGGATGTTTTTCAGCCATTAGTTTCTCCTCCTTTTTTCTACTGAGGTTACGCAAGCCGTGATATCTCCATCTATTACCTGAATGGTTAACAGATCATCAGCAGTTACTTGCTCAGTCTTTACCAATGCATGACCTTCTTTGTCACTAACATAGGCAAAACCTTTATTTAATTTATAGATAGGAGAAAGTCCATTCATCTTCTCCATATAGATTGCTAATTTATGCCTACAATCCTTAATCCGATTATTTAATATACTATGGAGTTTTTCCTCCATATCCATTAAGTATTGACGTTTTTGCAGAATCTGATTTTTAGGATTGTTATATTCAAGTTTTAATTGATAGCGTTGCAGATGGTTTTTGTATTGCGTAATCTTACGCATACAACCTCTGTTTAAGGCTAGATTATATTCCTTCAGTTTTGTCATTACTTCTGCTATATTACAAACCGCAAGTTCAGCGGCAGCAGAAGGAGTGGGTGCACGAAGGTCTGCGACATAATCTGCAATGGTTGTATCTGTTTCATGACCAACAGCAGATATAATCGGTGTCTTACATGCAAAAATAGCACGAGCAACAGATTCCTCATTAAATCCCCAAAGGTCTTCAATGGAACCTCCTCCACGACCAACAATAATGACATCTACTCCAAGATTATCCAATGTCCTGATCCCATTGATAATGGAAGCAGGGGCAGCATCCCCCTGTACAATGGCCGGGTATAAAATCAACTGAGCATAAGGGTTTCTTCTTGTGCTTATATTAATAATATCCTGAATGGCCGCTCCTGTACTGGCGGTGACTATAC
>JAEYRR010000368.1 GCA_023435505.1 Bacillota bacterium
AGAGTATACAGTCTTTTGCTGCCAAGGTTTTACGTGGGACAATCCTTCTATCATACCAGTAGCCCAGCGCTTTCGTTGGTTATAAAAGCCATTACAGGTTGCAGGTACAGTGGTGTAACCTACTGCCATAGGTTCATAGGTGGATTTTCTGCCTTTACTTAACAGCTGATAAGTCAAGATGATATCTTCACCTAAAGAGTGAGTCCATCCACCGATCTCTCTGACTGCAGTAGTTTCATAAGCACTAAAGGCACCTTGTGCTACTAAAGTGGAATCATAGCTGCCCTGGAAACGTTTGATAGCAGCTATGCTGAGCAAATAATCATAATTTTGCATTCTAGTAATTAAAGAGTTCTTTGGGTTCTTAACAAATAGATTACCTGCAACACAGGCACTATTTTTAGCAGTAATGTGATTCATGATATTTTGAACTGCATGGGGTTCTAAATAGGTATCAGCATCTACAGTAAGAAAATACTTTGTAGTGACTAGTTCTAATGCTTGATTTAAAGCATTTGTTTTACCTAAGGTATCACAGTAAACATATTCTACTTCGAATCTATCTGTTCCGTAAGACATCGCTTCATGAATCATTTTTTCTGTACGATCTGATGAACAATTATCTATAACAAGCAAGTGGATTCTTCCTAAATACATTTGCTGACAAACACAACGAATGGTTTCTTTAATTGTGTCTTCTTCGTTATGCGCACACATGATAATTGTGGTTGGTATATCAGTATCTAGATACTTCTTAATTTTAAAATGTAGAATGTTAGAAAAAAACATTGACATCATAAGAAAACCAGGAAGAAGGGCAATCCCAATAATTACCCACCAGACGTAAAGGGCTGGTAGATATTGTATAGTGTCATTGGCCCACCAGATAGCGAAATAAATGGAAGATGCCAACCAAATTATCCCACCAATCATGGTGAGAATGAATTTATGTCTCATAGTCAGTTCCTCCTTATATTACACAATATGCAATATATAGAGAAATGTAACTAATAATAAGGTTTTATAGAAAAATATAAATTATTATGTCTACTGCAAATTCACTAAATAATTTCCTAACGAATTACACAATCTATTAATTAGCATAATAAAGGACTTTATAACGATGACATTATATGAGGAATTACAACTTAACCAAGCAGCGTCAAAGAAACTAATCAAAGAATCCAAAAGTGGGAAAGAAAAATTTCGCCATATTCTAATATATTTATTTAAAATTATGATAACACTAGCCTTTTGCATGGTCTTTGTGCTTGTATTCAGTTTGCTTTTTGGCAATAACAATAGCACAGTAGGTGTTATTGTTTTGTTAAACGTACTGGTGTTTCGTAATATAGATTTAGAGGTTCATATACACCAAGCCATACTTTCCTTGCTTATCATCTTTCTTGTGTTTGCCTTTGGTCCGCATTTTGCCCATATTGATAACATATTTATTTCGACGCCCATTCATGTGATATGTATTCTTACATTAATGGTATTAGGCTGTCATAACATCAAGATGTCCAACCATTCTACGTTGGTTTTAAGTTATCTACTTCTTTATGGTTATGATGTGTCCGGCGATGCTTATATGAAAAGATTAGTAGGTATTGCCCTAGGGGCTTTCCTTGTTTGCCTCGTATACTATCATAAACATCATAAAAAATCTTATGAAACAAGATTTAAAGATTTATTCCATGCCTTTAATTTTAAAACACCTAGGACCCAGTGGCAGCTCTTAATTACCCTAAGTGTATCTTCTGCGTTATTTTTAGCAGAATGCTTTCATTTACTTAGAATAGTGTGGGTGGCGATAGCAACCATGTCCATCTTGGTTCCTTATAGGTATCATATCAAAGAACGTCTTAAACAAAGACTCTTTGGCAATATTCTCGGCATTATACTCTTCTTTGTGATATATAATTGGTTTCCGGATTATATATATCATAACATCGGTATTGTTGGTGGAATTGGTGTAGGACTTTCAGCTACTTATGGTTGGCAGTCTGTATTTAATAGTTTTGGGGCCATGGCTATTGGAACGAATTTATTTGGTATCAATGAGGCCCTTGTTTTCCGTTTCATAGACACTCTATTTGGGGTACTTTATGGATTTGTCTTTGAACTTTGTTTCTATGTATATATTAAAAAGACAGGAAAACTTTCTTCCAAAGAGTAAGATAAAGTGAGTTTGCCTGATTTGGGCACAGAATTTTGTCGAAATAATTGTAATTTAGATTCGCCAAGTGGTATAATTAAGTAATAATTGATAATTAATCAAAGTGGAGGAGATGTATGAGCAAAAAGTTAGGACGTAAATTTTGGAGTGCCTTACTCATTTTTAGCCTCACTGGGCAGATTGCCTGGGTGGTTGAAAATATGTATTTGAATGTGTTTATTTATAATATGTTTCAAGCGTCTGCCTCAGATATTTCTGTTATGGTGGGCGCTAGTGCAGTAGTGGCAACACTGACCACCCTATTTATAGGAGCGCTTTCTGATCGAGTAGGAAAGCGAAAAGCTTTTATTTGTGGTGGCTACATAGCGTGGGGGATCTCCATTGTGGGATTTGCCTTTGTTCGATTAGATGTCTTGACTCCTATTACGGGAAGTGTAGCAGCTGCAGCTAGTCTTGGGATAACCCTTGTTATATTGCTAGACTGCCTTATGACTTTTTTTGGGTCTTCTGCTAACGATGCTGCCTTCAATGCATGGCTTACCGAGTGGGGAAATGAGAATAATCGTGGTAGGATTGAAGGGCTTAATGCCATGATGCCGTTAGTATCCGTTTTGGTGGTGTTTGGCGGATTTATGGCATTTGATCTAAAACAGGCGTCTTCTTGGACTGTAATCTTTATGATTATTGGTATTATCGTTCTACTGATTGGTTTAATAGGAATCTTTCTTATAGAAGAACCACAAGTAGAAAGAACGCATAGAGAAGCTTACTTAAAAAGTGTGTTATATAGCTTTCGTTTCTCTGTGGTCAAAGAGAATCCACTATTGTATGCGGTGATTGGTGCATTTGCGGTCTTTGGT
>JAEYRR010000375.1 GCA_023435505.1 Bacillota bacterium
GAATTGTTGTGTAAAAAAGCAAGCTATATGAATGAGTTATAGGATATGGAAATAAATGATTCTTGATAAAAGTCATTTTATAATTTATTTTATAATAATGTTAGGATAAAAGGAGAGAAAGTATGGATAAAATAGCAGTGCTGATACCTTGTTACAATGAGAGCAAGACAATTGAGAAAGTAGTAACGGATTTTAAAACTGTATTGCCAGAAGCAGTCATTTATGTGTACGACAATAATTCCTCAGATGGAACGGATAAGATTGCCGAGGCAGCAGGTGCTGTAGTTCGTTACGAGTACCAGCAGGGTAAAGGTAACGTTATAAGAAGAATGTTTAGGGAGATTGATGCTGAAGTATATATTATGGCAGACGGTGATGAAACGTATCCAGCCGAGTATGCCAGAGAAATGGCGGATAAGGTATTAAAAAAGAAAGTTGATATGGTGGTGGGAGATAGATTATCTTCTACATATTATACAGAAAACAAAAGACGATTTCATAACTTCGGTAACTCTATCGTACAAAAGACAATCAATAAACTATTTAAGTCTAATATAAAAGATATCATGACAGGATATCGTGCCTTCAGCTATCTATTTGTAAAAACTTTTCCTGTGCTCTCAAAAGGGTTTGAGATTGAAACGGAGATGAGTATTCATGCAGTAGATAAAAATATGTTGATTGATAATGTAATCATTGATTATCGAGATCGCCCTGAGGGAAGTGAATCCAAATTAAATACTTACAGTGATGGAATTAAGGTTCTTCTCACTATAGTAAGGTTATATAGGAATTATAAGCCATTCTCTTTCTTTGGCTTAGCGTCTCTAATATTGACGATATTAAGCATTGGATTTTCAATTCCTGTATTTGTGCATTATTTTCAGACAGGCTTAGTAACTAGACTGCCAACTTTAATTGTATGTGGCTTTGTGCTTTTGGCAGCTTTGATTTCTTTCTTCAATGGTCTAATCTTAGCCAATATTGTTCAGAAAAACCGTCAGGATTTTGAAATAGAGCTTCATAATGCATATGAAAAATACAAGGATGAAAAGATTGCATAATGCTTGTACCGTATTAAAAGGAGATAGTATGTTAACTAAAACTAAAATATTATTATATACCATCACTACGTATTTATTCATAACCTGCAGTTTTGCAAAAAATATGTTTCATCTGTTTACTCAGGCAAACACGGCAATTCTGAATACTTTCCTATTTGTTGGGATACTGGTTGGTTATAGCTATTATTTTAAAATCAAAGGTAATGTAGAAGAAACTAAAAGCAAGCTATTTATTATACTATCCGGTCTTACTAGCTGTTTATTTTCAGGAGTAACCCTAATAGCGAAGTATTTTCAGGCAGGAATGACTGGATTTATAACTGAAGTTTTTGTGAAGAATAAGCTCACTATATTGTGGTTTTTAATTGCTTTTATTGGTGGATGTATTTTATTTTACTCATTTATTGTTGCTTTAGGTGTATTGAGAAGGTATCACAACAAGGTAACGGTACTTGGAAGAGCTCAGAATTTTTTGTTTGATAAACATTCTTCTATCAAAATCGGTATTGTATTAATGATCAGTTGGATTCCACACCTGATTATAAGATATCCGGGGACTGTCTCTACTGATACTTGGATGGATCTAGCTCAGTATTGGGGACAACGGGCTTACACCACGATGCATCCTATTAGTTATACGATACTTATAGGTAAGATCATGGACTTTGGAATGAGCTTTGGGAACAGCAGTACAGCCTTCTTCCTAGTTGTCCTCATTCAGACCTTCTTAACGTTAGGTGTTTTAACGTATACTATCTATATTATGAGAAAGCTTACTATCAGTAAGTTTACTTGTATGGTGACCCTTGTGTTCTTTGCTTTAGCACCTATATTTGGTGCATATATAACAACAATTATTAAAGACACCTTATTTACCGCCTTTTTCTTGTTGTTATTTACAGAGCTTGTGTTCTATATGTTTTGCCGAGAGGAATATAAGAAATCCATTAGTCATCTACTGCTTACTTTTATAGCAATCCTAGGAACCTTTGTACGATATAACGGTATCTATATTGTGGGAATCCTTCTTGTGATTGTAATCATTAGAGAGCTTATGATCGTGATAAAGAATCATAGGGAATTCAAATGGGCCCCAATCGTAGTAGTTGCTTTTTTTCTGCCGATTCTATGTGGAAAGATTATAGACAACACCCTTACTAAGATCTATCAACCTGAACCGGTTTCAACCAGAGCAATGTTTGCCATACCGATTCAACAGATTGGTAGATATATGAAAAATCATAGTGATGATATCACAAAAGAAGAGCTAGAGACTCTCCAAAAGGTGCTGGCTTGGGAGCCGGAGGAGTATAAAACCCACTATGACCCAATGAACTTTGATGATCTCAAGGTGAAATTTAACAATAATGCAACAAGTCAGGAATTAAAGGACTTTCTGATTTTATGGGCAAAACTGTTTGTGCGCCATCCAAGTAGTTATATTGCTGCCACACTTAATCAAAACTATATGCTATTTGCGCCTTTGATAGATAAACAGACTTACTACAGTAAGTTTGTAGTCGTGCAAAAACGATCCGAATATGATTTTAGAAATTTTATTGATGAGATAGAAGCCTTGGAAAAGCCTTATAATGAATTGAGGGAGTATTACTTTGATTTTGGAAAGTTCCCAGTTCTAGGACTCTTATGTAATGTGGCTCTCTATAATCTGTTATTGTTTGCTATCTCTATCTATGCTTTGGTGAAAAGAAGGGGAAGGATGCTAATTCTCAGCATTCCACTTTGGATTGTTCTTGGA
>JAEYRR010000380.1 GCA_023435505.1 Bacillota bacterium
CTGTATCATAACCCTCCAGGGCTTTTATGGCAAGCTGCAGTTGCTTCGTCTCTTTTATGTTTATAGATACTTTACTTAAAGAGACAGTAAGACTTTTTACTTCTTTTTCCTTAGTTACAATATGTACGGTATTTCTCGTCCACCCATTTTTGCTGGCAGTACCTACTGTACTTGCAACAAAGGTTCCGTTTCCTTGCTTAAGAATGGTGTCTTCCTCTACCCATTGGCTTTCTGGGGTATTTACATCTACGTCTTTCCAGTCCAGGGCTAAAACATTCTTACTGTTAAGAAGGCAGAAGAAAAATAAGGTGAAAGAAATAAAATACCTTAGTTGTCTAATGGAGGTTTTTGTCATATACTGGTTCTCCTTTACATCATGCTTTGTTATATAAGAGTATCGTCAGATTGACAGTAATTATGAATAAGTATTTGAATAAAATAGTGATATAGTTTGTGAGAGTTTGATAAGTTCGACTATCATCTGATAAAAAGTTTAGAAATATTCGCTATTTTAATGATTTGGTTGGTGTTATATAATGATAAAAGAATATGCAGATAAGGAGGACTATTATGGAAAATTTTAACAAGCTAGAATTTAAAAAAAGCGTAATCGAAAATCTCAAGATTTTATATAGAAAATCTATCACAGAAGCTAGCAGCCAACAAGTTTACCAAGCTGTGTCCTACGCAGTGAAGGATCAAGTGATTGACCGTTGGATAGCGACCCATAAGCAATATGAGGAACAGGGGGCAAAGGTGGTATATTATCTGTCCATGGAATTTTTGATAGGGCGATCTTTAGGGAATAATATCATCAACCTTTGTGAAGCAGAGGAGATAAAGGAAGCACTGAATGAACTGGGTGTTGACCTAGTTAATATTGAAGATCAGGAACCTGACCCAGCCTTAGGAAATGGAGGTCTAGGAAGACTGGCAGCTTGTTTCTTGGATTCTTTATCCACTCTTGGATATCCCGCTTATGGTTGTGGAATTCGTTATAAATATGGGATGTTTGAACAGAAGATTGAAAATGGCTACCAGATTGAAGTTCCAGATGAATGGCTAAAGTACGGTTACCCATTTGAAATGAAGCGTTCCGAATATGCCGTAACCGTAAAGTTTGGTGGTTACGTTCGTTACATAAAAGATGAATATGGAAGAGAGCGTTTTGTACAGGAGAATTGTCAGTCTGTATTGGCAGTGCCTTATGACATCCCAATCCTTGGATATGACAATAATGTAGTAAATACTCTTCGTATTTGGGATGCACAGCCGATTACCTCCTTTAACCTGGATTCCTTTGATAAAGGTGATTATCAAAAGGCGGTGGAGCAGGAGAATTTGGCTCGTACCATCTGTGAAGTCCTATATCCAAATGACAACCATTATGCGGGCAAAGAGCTTCGCCTAAAACAACAGTATTTCTTTGTGTCAGCAAGTGTACAGCGTGCTATTTCAAAGTTTATGCAACAGCATCATGATATTCATAAACTTCCTGAGAAGGTATGCTTCCAGATGAATGATACCCATCCATCTGTGACAGTACCTGAACTTATGCGAATTTTAATGGATGATTATGAATTATCCTGGGACGATGCTTGGTCCATTACGACCAGATGCTGTGCCTACACCAACCATACAATCATGACAGAAGCGTTGGAGAAATGGCCTGTTGACTTATTTTCCAGATTGCTTCCTCGAGTTTATCAGATTGTGGAGGAAATCAATCGCAGATTCCTTGTAGATGTGCAGAATCGATATCTGGGTAATGTTTATAAAACAGAGAAAATGGCCATCATCTATAACGGGCAGATTCATATGGCCCGCCTTGCTATTGTAGGTAGCTTTTCTGTCAATGGTGTAGCCAGACTTCACACGGAGATATTGAAAAATCAGTTACTGTCTGATTTCTATCAAATGTATCCAGACAAATTTAATAACAAGACCAATGGTATTACCCAAAGAAGATTCCTCTTACACGGCAACCCTCGTTTAGCATCCTGGGTAACAGATAAAATAGGGGACCAATGGATTACCAATCTGGATCATATGAAAGAATTGGCTTCCTTTGCTGGAGATAGAAAATGTCAGAAGGAATTCATGCAGATTAAATATGAAAATAAAGTACGTTTAGCAGAATATATCAAAAAACATAACAATATAGATATCGACCCTAACTCCATCTTTGACGTTCAAGTAAAACGTCTTCATGAGTACAAGAGACAGCTGCTTAATATCATGCATGTTATGCATCTTTATAATCAGCTTAAGAAAAATCCTGATATGGACTTTTATCCAAGAACTTTTATCTTCGGAGCCAAGGCCTCTGCTGGTTATCGTCGTGCCAAGGCGATCATTAAGCTGGTTAACAATGTTGGAGAAGTGATAAACAACGATAAGACCATTCAAAATAAGATAAAAGTTGTCTTCATTGAGAATTATCGAGTATCCAATGCAGAGATTATTTTTGCTGCATCTGATGTCTCTGAGCAGATTTCCACTGCCAGTAAGGAAGCTTCAGGAACCGGTAACATGAAGTTCATGTTAAATGGTGCTGTCACCATAGGAACCATGGATGGAGCCAATGTGGAGATTGTAGAGGAAGTAGGAAGAGAGAATGCAGTCATCTTTGGACTAAGCTCTGATGAGGTCATCCAGTATGAGCAGCATGGTGGTTATAATCCAAGAGATATCTTCAACAGTGACGCTGACATCCGACTGGTAATGGAGCAGATGATTAACGGCTTCTATTCTCCTGAGAATGCAGAGTTATTTAGAGAACTGTATAATTCCCTGTTAGAGCAAAATGGTGGGGAGCCCGCAGACCAGTACTTTATCCTGAAGGACTTCAGAAGTTATGAAGCAGCCCAGAAGGAGATTGAGAAGGCCTATAGAGACAGTGAGAGATGGGCAAGGATGGCCATTATGAATACTGCCAGCTGTGGTAAATTCTCCTCTGACAGAACTATAGGAGAATATGTAAGGGATATCTGGCACTTAGACAAGGTCACAGTAGAATTGCAAGAAGAATAGAAATAAAGAGATTAATATAAAAGCTTCACATTCTTAGAGAAGGATGTGAAGCTTTTGTTGTTATACTATTGGTTCACAAGTAAAATAGTGATATAAATTTGTCTCAATTTGAGATATAATATACAAGTAATGTAGTTCTCCACCATAACATGGGAGAGAACAAAGAGAATTCGTGTAGAATAGAGGAAGGAGGATACGGACCATTTCGCTAGTCATAGGAGTCTGGTTCCGCTATCATTATGTTTAAGTTAAAGTCGAAAAGATTATCTGCAGCAGAAGTATCCGCTTTCTGTGAACAGATTGCACTTATTTTAAACGGTGGAATTCCAATTTATGAAGGAACCTACATTCTGTATAAAGAGATGGAGAATCCTCAATTAAAGGATATTCTTAAAAAGGTAGACGCTCTAGTGAAGAATAACATTCCTCTATATGAGGCACTGGAGAAGACAGAAGTGTTTCCTGCATATATGGTACATATGGTGAAAATAGGAGAAACCACAGGTAAATTGGAAGAAGTCATGGCTTCCCTTGCCCGCTATTACGACAGAGAGGATAGCATTAAAACAAGCATTCGTAATGTAGTATTTTATCCTATTATATTGTTTGTCATGATGGGAGTCATCCTGATTGTACTAGTAGCCAAAATCCTTCCAATGTTTCAAGAGGTATTTAATGAATTGGATGTGAATGTAGCTTCCACCTCTAACAATATGATGTCTGCATCTATATGGATTGGCAGGATTTCTACTATAGCTGTACTGGTAGTCCTTGTCTTGATCGTTGCCTTAATTCTGTGGTATCGTTCAAAGAACGGAAGAAAGATTCTCACCAAAGTGGGGAATAGCCTTCCGTTTACAAGAAGAGTCATGTACCGGCTTGGAATTGGAAAATTCGTCTCTGCCATGTCTTTGATGATTACCAGTGGACTAGATAGCAACCAATCCCTGGACCTGGTGGAAGGGCTGGTAGAGCATCCAATGGTAAAGAAGAAAATCACTGGGTGTAAGGAACAAGTGGCAAAAAATGTAGCACTAGAGGAAGCGTTAAAGGACAGTAAGCTTATTACAGGAATGAATGGAAGAATGGTCAGTGTAGGCGCTAAAACAGGTGTTTTAGATGTGGTGTTTCAGAAGTTAAGCAGCCGTTATGATACAGAGATTGACCAGTCCTTAACTAGCATCGCTACCGTCATTGAGACTGTACTTGTGATTTCTTTATCTCTTATTGTGGGTTTAGTTCTAATCTCTGTCATGTTACCTTTAATCAGCATGATTTCTGCCATTGGTTAGGGGGGACAGAGATATGAAGGGAAAAAAGGGACGGTTTATTAATAGCTTCAGGAGTATTATCCTATCTGTTGTCATTTTTTGTGCTTTTATTGCCTTGCTCTTTAAAGGGCTGGACTATTTTGGCTCTATTAACGAAGCGCAGAGCCTTGAATTATTGAAGCAATCTGTCCATCGTGCGACGGTACAATGTTATGCCATTGAAGGAATGTATCCAGCAGAACTAAAGTATTTGGAAGAGAATTATGGTGTTGTGTATGACAAGGATAAATATAGTGTTGAATATGGCTGCTTTGCCAGCAATATTATGCCGACGATAGTTGTTTATGAGAAATAAAAGAAAAAGGAGTGCAAATCATGGAGCAAAAGAAGAGAAAATCCTTTTTTGTAAACTTTCTTTGTACCATTGGAATTCTCGGAGCCTTTGCCATTGCATCCTTAGTGCTTGCCAATGTAGGAGTCCGAGTATACAAAAATATCGTATTAGAAAACTCCAATAACTTCAAGCTCCGTACCTCTCTTTCCTATGTAGCGACAAAAGTAAGACAGGCCGATGCAGAGGGTATGGTATACATAGACAGGCGGGAGAACACGGATATGCTGGTGATGGAAGAAGAGGTTGAGGGTGTTTTCTATGAAAGACTGATTTACTATTATAAAGGAAAGCTTTATGAAGTATTCCATGAAAAAGGTGGAGAATTCTATCTGGATGACGAAGCTTATGGATATACCATTATGGAGATAGAGGGTTTTCATGTGGAAAATGAGGGAGACTCTGGCTTACGCCTTACTGCTGTCAATAGCAGTGGGGAGGAGGAATCCCTCGTACTAAACCTAAGGACCAGGAGATAATCTATGAGTGAGAAAGTAAAAAGTCGAAAACTAAATATGCCTATGTTGGAAATGATCATTACATTAGGTATTCTTATCGTGATCAGTGTATTTATAATGCGACTCTTTCTTGGGGCGAATTCCCTTGAGACAAAGGCAAGGGATATCAGCAAAGCCTGTATCCTAGCCCAGAGTGTGGGGGAGACTATAAAATCAGCGGAGTCCTTAGAGGAAGCCATAAAAGAGTTGGACCTAATAAGAATAGAAGACAATGGAGAGGCTAAGGTAGTTCAGAGCTATTACGATAGCAATTGGAAGGAATGCAAAGAACCTAAGACTTATACCATGACCATTGCCATAACCGAAACTCCTTATGGCTCAAGTAAACTACTTGTCGCTGACATAACGGTAACGAAGGAAAAAGCATATGCTGTGATTAAAGAAGACAGCGATCCTCTTGCATGTATTAGATGTGAAAGTTATAAGGACAGTTCTTCTGCTGTCCAAGTACAGTAAGGAGGACCTATGGAAAAGAAACTGGAATTTAGAATTAATGTAGGTGGTTCCTCCATTATCTTAATCATTGTCGTCTTTGCACTGGCAGTTTTTGCGGTTCTCTCCATTAAGGCATCCAATAGTGATCTGGTACTTGCCAAGAAGACAAGAACTGCAGTCTCTGAGTATTATCAAGCAGATAGTACAGCAGAGACATATCTAGCAGAGATTGACCAACTACTGCAGTCAGAGAAAACATCAGAAACCCTAAAGAAAGCGCTTAAAACCCTTTCGTTTCAACTGGTCATAGAAAGTGAATCTGATTCAGAAGGGAACATCTCCTATAACGTGAAGATCAATGACACTGCTACCCTAGAGGTGGTACTGACTTATAAGCTGGATTCTATAAATGCACCATTCTATGATGTCACTGTTTGGAAGGTCAACCAGGAGGATGTTGGAGATTATGACTTTGATAACTTCCAATTTTGGGATGGAACCATAGACGAGGAATAGATAAGGAGTTGAACTATGGAATTAACGGATATTTTACAACAATCAGTGCAAGCAGAGGCTTCTGACATCTTTTTCATTGTAGGACAGCCGATTTCCTTTAAGATTGACGGAGTTATCACCAAGATGTTTGAGGAACGCCTGAGTGCAGATGAAGCAGAACAGTATGTGAATAAGATGTATGAGCTGGCCAAAAGAGCACCTGTACGGGGAGAAGAGGGAGACGATGATTTTTCTCTTTCTGTTACAAAGATAGGAAGATTCCGTATCAATGTATTTCAACAGAGAGGAACCTGGGGAGCTGTATTAAGAGTGGTAGCATTTGAACTCCCAGAAGTGGAGAAGATGCGTATTCCTCAGGCTGTGCTAGAGCTAAGTAAGAAACAGAAGGGACTGATTTTGGTCACCGGCTCTGCAGGAAGCGGTAAATCTACTACTATCTCCTATATTATTGATGAGATCAACAAAAATCGAAACTGTCATATCCTCACTCTGGAGGATCCTATTGAATTCCTGCATAAGCATAAACAAAGTATTGTGAGTCAAAGAGAGATTAGCATTGACTCTGTTTCCTACAGCCGTGCCCTAAAGGCAGCCATGAGAGAGTCTCCGGATGTGATTCTAATTGGTGAAATGCGTGACCTAGAGACGATTGAGATTGCCATGACAGCTGCTGAAACTGGACATTTGGTCCTTTCCACCCTACATACTGTGGGAGCAGCTAATACCATAGACCGTGTGGTGGATGTATTTCCACCAAATCAACAGCAGCAGATTCGCGTTCAGTTATCTATGGTGCTACAGAGTATTGTATCTCAACAGCTTCTTCCATCTGAAAAGGAAGGGCAGGTACCAGCCTTTGAGATCCTCATGGCCAACAGTGCCATAAAGACCATGATTCGTGATGGAAAGGTTCATCAGATCGATACTGTAATTCATTCCAGTGCGAAGGAACATATGAAGTCCATGGACGACAGTATTCTGGACCTTTATAGAGGTGGATTAATCGATAAAGAGACGG
>JAEYRR010000207.1 GCA_023435505.1 Bacillota bacterium
ACCGAACACACCGTCATTGGCCCAGTCAGTTGCCCAGGTTCCAACAGTAGTAACAGAAATGTAATAGACTAAGAACATAATAGCAGCAAAAATAGGAAGAGCCAGCCATCTATTAGTAACAATACGATCAATCTTATCAGAGCTAGTTAATCTCTTTTTACTGTTTTTTGTACAGCAGTCATTGATGATAGAGGAAATAAACACATAACGCTCATTGATTATGATGCTTTCTGTATCATCGTCCATTGCCTCTTCCAGGTTATGAACCTCACTAGACACATCTTGAATCTGACTTAACTGAGTGCCGATTTTATCATCCTGCTCCAATAGCTTAATGGCAAAGAAGCGTTTCTGCTCATCTAAAACCATTCCATCTAATTTATCCTCAACCTGTTTAAGTACAGTCTCGACTTTATCTGAAAACTTATGACTATGAAAATGGGCATTTCCATCCTTGGCCAGCTTCACTGCCTTTTCTACTGCTTTATCAATTCCTATACCCCTTAAAGCAGAGATCTCTACAACTTGGCAACCAAGCTTTTCACTTAACTTATCAATATGTATTTTATCTCCTGTCTTTTCAAGAACATCCAACATATTAACTGCAATCACAACCGGTATCCCAAGTTCCATCATCTGTGTCGACAGATATAGGTTACGCTCGATATTGGTACCATCAATGATATTTAAAATAGCATCCGGACGTTCACTGATCAGATAATTCCTAGTAACCACTTCTTCTAGGGTATAAGGGGAAAGTGAATAGATTCCTGGCAAATCCATGATGATGACGTCTTGTGTCACGTCCCCCTTATATTTTGCTTTTAGCTTTCCTTCCTTCTTCTCAACAGTTACCCCTGGCCAGTTTCCTACAAATTGATTAGAGCCTGTCAAAGCGTTAAATAAAGTAGTCTTACCACTATTGGGATTACCTGCTAATGCTATCTTTATTGACATGTCTTTTCTCCTTTTCTTGAGTTTAATAGTAATAACGTTCGCTTTGTCTTTCTTCAGTTAGTTTTATCTAACCTTTACACAAAAAAAATTTATTCTACTTCTATCATATCTGCATCTGCTTTTCGAAGTGATAACTCATATCCTCTGACTGTCACTTCCACTGGATCTCCAAGAGGAGCAACCTTTCTTACAAAAACCTCAATACCTTTCGTAATTCCCATATCCATGATTCGTCTTTTGATAGGGCCATCACCATTCAATTTTTTTACCTTCACTGTCTGGCCAATACGAACATCCCTTAAAGTCATAACCTGATCTCCTTCTTTCACTATTACTCTATTATTATAAACATCTGAATAAACCCATCAGATGAAAAGCTCTAGGACACTAGAATTTTATTTGCCATCTCTCTTCCTATGGCTACTCTTGCATCTTTCACATTAACAATCAAGTTTCCACCCATTTCAGAAACAACAGTTACGCTTCCTCCGGTAACAAAGCCCAGATTTTCTAAAAACTTACGGGTATCCTCTTTACCGCCAATCTTCATGATTACATTAGGCATACCTGCTTTTACCATTGATAATGGCATAGAATCATCCTCTTTCCTTTTTGTATTAATTTCCATTTCTCTCCTTGTTAGTTTATTATAACTCCTGTTAGATGTCAATTACCGTTTTGAGAGATATTATCAATACCCAAATAATAGTATTTGAATTGATTAATTTCTTTATATATGTTATACTTACTCAGATTAGTTTAGTCTAACACATTAGAGCGAGGTGAAAGAAATGACCAATACAAACGAATCTGCTGAAAACTATCTGGAAACCATTCTTGTATTAAGCAAGAAGCTTCCTGTAGTGCGTGCTGTAGACATTAGTCATGAATTGGGCTTTAAAAAATCAAGTGTCAGTATTGCGATGAAGAACCTAAGGGAAAAAGAGCATATTACCGTTACTGATGCAGGCTATATCTATTTAACGCAGTCCGGTAAGGATATAGCAGAAATGATCTATGAAAGACATGAACTTCTCTCCAGTTGGTTAATGAAGCTTGGTGTGCCAGAAGAAATTGCCCTCGACGATGCCTGTAGGTTAGAACATGTAATCAGTAAGGAAAGCTTTGATGCGATTAAAAAACATATAAAGTTATAATTATAATAAGAAAAAAACGCTTAATAGGAACTCATACCTCCTATTAAGCGTTTTTTATGATGAAACTTACTTATTTTGCAAAATCCCCTATCTTTCCAAGATGTTCTCCTACTCTGAAATAGTTCCAAGGAGAATAAATAACTGGATTTATCTCCCTAAGATCATAAAAATCAAGCTGAGCCACATCTTCCCTAACATTAATTTTTCTAATCTCTGCAAAATAGGTATGACAAAGACCAATTTCTACTGTCTGAAGGATTCTGCATTCATAACTGAATTTTGCATTTTGAATCAAAGGAACCTCTAATTCATTGCCTTTACTGCTGTTAACCTCTACCGGGCTATCCATACTCTTTGTGGCATCATTACAGTATTCTGCAAAAGGAAGAAGATCCGGAGTAACCACCGTAGCAGACAATAAGCC
>JAEYRR010000027.1 GCA_023435505.1 Bacillota bacterium
CTGCCCTTTATAAGTGATGTTGACGCTTGGGTCTTGCGCAACAGGAATCTGTGAACCGTGTCAGGTCAGGAATGAAGCAGCACTAAGCAGAAGCTCCTGTGTGCCGTAAGGTTGCCTGAGCCGAGTAAACTGTAGAGGTAACGCTTATGGGATTGATTCGAAGCAAGGTGCACGGAATTTAAAAAATAAATATTAATGTATTGTCGATACAATCTAATATCCAGAGCCTGGAGTTCATGAATTCCGGGAGGCTGGATATTTTTGCGTTATAAAAAGAATATTCTCTATGTGAGGAATCAGTTTACCGAATTCTACAACAAGTGTATAATAATGTTATATAACGCGTAAGAAAAAAGACAAGGAGTGGTTATATGGAGAAAGCATTGACATTAGGAATGATTAACCAGTTTTCAGAGAATGATATAGTGTATAAACAGGGACAGCTTCTACAAAGTATAGCCTTAGTCTTAAAGGGAACAGTCACCATATATAATAGTGGATGTAGGATGGTATTAGGGCCGGGGAACTTTATTGGAATAAATGATTTGTACATAGGGAAGTATTCCTTTACTTGTGAGGCGAATGAGTCATGTAGCCTGTATATTTTTAAGGGGAGAGGTATGTCAGATTTAGCAGATATAGCAAGTCTGAATAAGGACTACAAAGGTTATATGATGAAGTCCTTGAATTGGTTCATTTCTAATCTATACGATAACTACAATAGTTTAAAATCTTGCGCCAAGGATATTTATGAGGAAACAGGAGAAGTTGTAGCCAAGTATAGAGAGATGGTTTTGGGATATGGAGGAGAAGTATATTCGGTCCAAACTTTTCAAAAACTGAATGAATTTACTAAGAATCTTCCGGTTAAAGACGAGTGGATGGAAGGTATTAAAGAAATGCTTCAAGTGCCAGCTGAAGTTATGGCAAATTACTACTTTTATCTTCCTAATTTGTCTCTTAAGGAAATAGAAGAAAAAATCAAAATAGCAACTATATTTATGGAACAGCTACACCAGCTAGTTTCCTATATGAATGACGTGAGCGAGAGTTTGTTTAATGATGGGGAAGACTGTATCTTTAAGGTGCTTTGTCAGGAGGTTATGCTTTTGGCACCTTCCCATGCGGATTATGCAGATATGACAGAACTGGTTGACAGAACAGTAAATCTGGTTAACAAAATTGAAACGATTTACGAGGAGTGTATGGGTAGGTCCATCTCTGTAAATCGTGCCATGATGGAGAAACTCTATTTTTCCATGATTGCAGATAAGGATGTCGGTGGCCTTATGAAAATGGATGATAGATTTGATAGTGATAGAGTAATCAAAGAATTAGAAGGCAGTCTGGACCAAATCCTTACTTACGGGCAGATAGAACCGGAGTTATGCACTCATTTTAAAGAACGGATTGACCGCTTTTATGCATTGCCGGATAAGAGTCAGGTATCTGATGAAATCAGGATCCTTCGCAGGGAAATCGCCAGAGATTTCTATGAGATCTATGAAAAAGTATTTAAAATAGCATATATCACAAAAGAGTACAGCAAAGTGATTGAATTATTTTTAAACTTTGGATTTGTGGATGAGAGGCTGATTACCAGAGAACAGGCTTTAGAACTATATCAATTTAAAATTGTATATTCTACTACACATTACTGTAATTGCCATACTATATTTGAATGGCTTTCTCTAATTTATGAGGGAAAGAAAGAACCATCCAGAAATGATTTGGATATGGACTATGCCGCTTTTGTGAGACATCTTCGGGCAGAAGGGAAGATAAGTACAGCAGAGGAAGCAGTATATCATCAGGATAGAGACAGAAAGCTTAAATTTGAGATTAGTAATTTTTTTGCCTACAATATGAGATTAGTAAATGGAAAGATCTCTATCTTTGTGCCGGTGTTGTATCATGATATATTACCGCTAAATATGGAGAAAAACTTTGTCACTTATACTGCGGCGGATGAAGTCATTCGGGATATATTAAAGAAGGACTTTTCCTTGTTTTATAGGGATGTGCTATATACCAATCCAAGCATTGATGTGAAGCAGGAAGTGGTTATGAAGCAGTTTCTTCCAGATGTAATTATATTCCCTACTTGTGGAACAGGCGGAAGCATGTGGCAAGAGGTAGAAGGAAAGAAGAGAGAAAGTTCTGGTCGTTTCTGTATTTCAATCTTTCATGAGGCAGACCTGTATGATACAATGATTAAGTTAGCAGGAAAATATCGTTGGGAACTATGTCGAACCCTTCAGGGAGTGGCATGGAATGATGTTAAAAACAAATGTTTGACATCAGAATATTGCGATTATATTCAATTTTATCGCAAAAATAAGGATTTATCTGAAGATAAGAAGGAAAAAATAAAACAACAGATAGTAAAGGCGAGAAATAGCGTAAGAGAATGTTTTGTAATAGATTATGAGCAGTGGATTAAGTATGAGTACAGTGGAGTTCTTCGATTAAATAAGCAAGCTAGAGATATCTTAGCGTTATATTGTCCTTTTTCTAAAGATATTCGACAAAATCTTATTAATCGACCGGTATTTAGCGAATCCTTCTTCCGCTATGAGAAGGATGCCTATAATAAAGTAAGGATTTTAGAAGCAAAAGTCCTTGCAATTAGCAAAAAAGGGAAGACAGTTCCAAAGGAACTTACGGATACGGTTCAATTTTATAGTAAGATGTAAAAGAATCACTTTGGACAGATAGGAGGAGTACAGTGTTAGAGGTAAGTCACGTATCGAAAAGCTATAAACGGAAACTTGCAGTAGATGATATCTCCTTTACTCTTCAGGAAGGAGAGGTGCTGGGGTTGTTAGGGGCCAACGGAGTAGGTAAATCCACCACTCTTTCCATGATTGCCACACTTATAAAACCGGACAGTGGCAGTATTACCTGGGAGGGAATCAATATAGCAAAGTCTCCGATAGCAATTCGTAAGACCTTGGGCTATGTACCCCAGGATATTGCATTGTATGAAAATCTGTCAGGTATAGATAATTTAAGATTATGGGGTCGTGCATACGACTTAAAAGGACAAGATTTAAAAGTAGCCATAAATCGAATCTCCGATATGGTTGCCCTAACAAAAGATCAGCTCAAACAGCGGGTATGTACTTATTCAGGAGGCATGAAGCGAAGACTTAACATAGGAGCTGCACTACTACACCAACCAAAGCTAGTTGTAATGGACGAGCCTACGGTAGGCTTGGATGTAGTGTCTAGAAAGGGAATTTTAGAGGCGATTAAGAACATTCATAAAGAGGGTACCAGCATTATTTATACAGGCCATTATTTAAATGAGGTGCAGGATTTATGTAGTCATATTGTTATTATGGAACAAGGGAGAATACTTGTAGATGGGCTAACGAGTGAATTATTACATAAACACGATAGTCTGGAGCAGTATTATCTCAACGCAATCGAAGCTTAGCTAATTATCTGTTGAAATCAAGTGGAGGAAGGAACATGGAAAAGTATGACTATATCGTAAAAAGCTCAGAAATACGTAAACTTGTGGAAAAGAGAATGTATCAGAAGGCATTACAGATTATGGAGACCATGGATGTCAACAAGGTAAAGGTATTCTCTGACTTAAGTGTATTTGCTGAGGTATATTTACAGACCGAACATTACGATGAAGCAGAGCGGATTCTTCTGCGGTTGCGTGACAAATCAGGAAGTAGACGTATTATTTATCAATTAATTAAACTGGCAATAAAACGAAGAAACGTAGAGGATGCAGAGTATTACTATAATGAATTTGTAGAGGCTGCTCCTAGAGACGCAGATAAATATATCCTTCGTTACAGACTGGATAAGATGGAGGGAAAAGAGTATCCTGTTCTTATTCAATCTCTGAAGGAACTGAAGCAGCATGATTATTCAGAGAAATGGGCCTATGAGTTGGCTAAGCTTTACCACAAAGCCGGAATGGTAGATCGATGTATTAATGAATGCAGTGATATTATTCTATGGTTTGGGGAAGGTGTAGTAGTAGAAAAAGCCAAAATGTTAAGAGAACACTATCTGGGAAGTGACAGTCAAATTCCGGATGGTACACCTCTTAGAACCCTGGAAAATGGGGTTGATTTTCTGGAACAGGAAGAGTTAGAACTTCAGGAAGAAGAAGACAGGGTGGCTAAGGAGAACATACAAGAGGAAGAGGACACGAATGCAGAAGCTGCAACTTTAACTGAGGAGGAAGAACATAACCAGGATAATATGTTTAAAACCCAGGACCTTACCAATCTCTCACAGATACTTGAAAGCTATTATGAAGAAGAGAAACAGGCCGTAGAAGAACAGCAGGCCATTGAGGAAGAACAGAACATAGAGGAACAGCCTGTCATAGAAGAACAGCCTGTCATAGAAGAAGAACCGGAATCTACAGAAGAAACAAAGGAAGAGATAGTGGAGAGCCAATTTAGTATTGATCAGTATAAACATTTATTTGGAAGGTTTTACAGTATTGCCAGTATCCGCCTCCAAGTTGTAAACTTAGTAAATGATATGCTGGAGGAGCAAACACCGTATTCCTTTGCTGTAGCAGGTACTTCAAAGTGTGGAAAACCCTCTCTTGCCAAGAGCATCATTAAGCTCTTATACGAATTGCAGGTATTTCCATATAAAAAGGTAGCAAAGATAAGCAGTGATAGGCTTAACACTATTAGCTTGGAGCAAAATTATGATAGACTCCAGGATGGATACCTCATTGTCGAAGAGGCTGGTGGGCTAAAACCTGAGAATCAGCTTCAATTAATTAAAATGTTAAGAGACCTACGTGGTCATATGTTAGTTATTCTAGAGGATACTCAAGATAATTTACAAGCCTTATTCCGTAATTATCCGATGCTCAGCAATTATGTGCAAGAAACTATAAGAATTGAAGCATATGGGAAGAAGGAACTGTATGACTTTGCGATGGATTATTTCACAGAGAAAGAGTTTGAGTTAGAAGAAGACGCGGACATTATGTTGCAAGTGATCTGTGAAAGACTGCAAGATAAGGAAATGGCAGAAAAACGTCCTGAGAGACTCTTAGAAGAACTTAACCAGACCATGGAGAACCTCGAACAAAGAGGGTTACAGGAGGTAGCCAAAGAAAAAGGCGGAAAGAGTTTGGACGACAGTTATATCAACAAAATCTATGCCTCAGATTTTGGAAATGAATAAAATAATGAAATTTGTATATGGTAATTCATAGTACCATGGAAGGACTGGAGGACTAGTACTTGTTGAAACAACCAACACGTTCTGTATATGTAATAGGGCATAAAAATCCGGATTCAGATTCTATCTGTTCTGCAATTGCCTACACAGAATTAAAAAATAAACTAAATTCAGGTGGATATAAGCCAAAAAGGGCTGGTCATGTGAGCCCAGAGACCAAATTTATTTTGGATTATTTTAATGTGACACCACCAGAATACTTAGGTGACGTTAAGCTTAGAGTGAAGGATATTGACGTTCATTTCTACAATGGAGTGGAGCCTAGTATCTCTCTAAAACGTGCATGGGAGCAAATGGGTGAACAAAATAGTGTTACTATTCCTATTGTGCAGAACAAGAAATTAAAGGGACTAATTACCTTAGGTGACATCACAAAGGCGTATATGGATGTATTTAATAACGAGATTATCGGTGCAGCCAATACTCCTTATCGTAATATCGTGGAAACCTTAGATGGAGATATGGTAACAGGCAATATAGACGGGAATATTAGTTCAGGAAAAGTACTTATTTCTGCTGCTAATCCGGATTTAATGGAGGATTACATTGAGAAGGGCGATATTGTTATTCTTGGTAACCGCTATGAGTCCCAGCTTTGTGCCATTGAAATGGATGCACAGTGTATAATAGTATGTGAAGGAGCACTGGTAAGTAAGACGATAACGAACTTAGCAGAGACTAAAAACTGCACCATTATTCGTACTCCTTATGACACTTATACCGTAGCCAGATTAATTAACCAGAGTATGCCAATCTCTCATTTTATGAAGACTAGTGGGCTGATTACCTTCACAAGAGAAGATTATATTGATGATATAAGAGAAATTATGGCGAAGAAACGGTATCGTGACTTCCCTGTTCTTGATAAAGATGGGAATTTCCATGGAATGATCTCCCGTCGTAATTTATTGGATGTGAAGCGTCGTAAAGTCATCCTTGTAGATCATAATGAACGCTCTCAGGCAGTGGATGGACTAGAAGATGCAGAGATTCTGGAAGTAATCGATCATCACCGTCTTGGTTCTCTAGAAACCATTAATCCAGTATATTTTAGAAATCAGCCAGTGGGCTGTACCGCTACAATTGTTTATCAGATGTATCAGGAACATAATGTGGAGATAGATCCTCCAATTGCAGGTATTCTTTGTTCCGCAATATTATCAGATACACTGGTATTTAGATCCCCAACCTGTACTCCGGTGGATAAGGCTGCAGCAGAGGCTCTTGCTAAGATAGCAGGAATCGACATAGAACCATATGCCATTCAGATGTTTACAGCGGGAAGTAATGTTTTAAGCAAATCTCCGGAAGAGATCTTCTATCAGGATTTTAAACAGTTTACTGCTGGAGAAGTAGTATTTGGAGTAGGCCAGATTACCGCTATGACCAAGGAAGAACTGGCGCAAATCCGAAAGAAGTTAGAGCCATATATCGAACAGGTATATAGAGATAACAAGGTTCCAATGTTATTCTTCATGCTAACTAATATTATTGAAGAATCTACAGAGCTGTTATATAAGGGCGATGGCGCTTACGAAATTGTGAGAGAAGCCTTTAAGCTAAGTGGAGAAGGGGACAAGATCCTTCTTCCTGGCGTAGTAAGCCGTAAGAAACAGTTGATACCGGCACTGGTATCTACCATTCAACAATAGAGATTGAATATAGAGTATAGAAAAGCCCAGAAGCTTTGCTTCTGGGCTTTTCTACTAGTCACCTTATCATCCTATAAGTTTAAATCTTAAATTGTACATGAGTCGTCTTCTTTAAATACTTTCCGGTCTTTGATTGCACTTTGGTGGACACAATGAGAATATAAGATTCATTATCCGCATAAGGTTCTAAAGGTTCAATTTCTATGCACTTGGTAGATGGATTGTATGTAATATTGGTTTTGATGGGAGTCCGATTCATGTTGGTAACAGTAACCGTGCTGTTTGAGACAGATGCAGGATTCAACTCAATATTAAAGCCAACCTTCCAAGTGAATTTGCCGGTTCTAAACTTAAGATCCTGCTTAACTTTATTCTTGTCGACGGCAGACACACTTTCAATCTTTATATACTGTGCCATGTTATTTCTCCTTTGGATTAATGGGTTAAAGCTAAATATGAAAATATCCATATAGCCCGTATTTTATTCTAGCGTAGTATGATAATATAATTATAACATAATTTTTTAAAAAAACTATTAGGAGATTAAAATGGGAAAACAAATTTGGAAACCTGGCAATATGGTATATCCTTTGCCAGTAGTGATGGTAAGCTGTAAGGAAGAAGGTAAGGCGCCTAATATCATTACAGTTGCTTGGACAGGAACCATCTGCACCAATCCTGCCATGGTCTATATCTCGGTAAGACCAGAGCGCTATTCCTATGATATGATAAAGAATAGTGGAGAGTTTGTGATCAATCTCACCACAGAGAAATTAGCTTATGCCACAGATTACTGTGGAGTTAAATCGGGAAGGGATATCGACAAATTTAAAGAAACTGGGCTCACTCCTATAC
>JAEYRR010000113.1 GCA_023435505.1 Bacillota bacterium
CCGTGTTAACACTAAATCGTACCTCAGTCTTATTATTGTGTTTCAGGTCTAATAACCCCTCCACATCGCTAAATTTTGATACAAAACGAAATGCTCCTAAGGGGTTATCTGCAAAAAACAGAATTGCCTTTTCTAACGCATGGGTATATGGTTCAACACATAAAGGGTCGGAGGTAGCTGATCCTTCAAAAGTGGTGATCTTATCTTTGTTTTCATTCATATACTTTACGGCACGCTCAAATATTTCCTCAATATTTACATTTACTCGTACAAATGGTTTATCCCCTAACTGTGTATGCAGATAGCAATATTCACACTGACCCATACATCCGCTGACAAGGGGTAGCATATAATCAGCCGATGGTTTACAGGTCTGAAAAGTGCCAGGCCTTTTTCTACTGACTACCAAGGTCTGCTTTCCGTTACGGTAAAAGTTTTCTACACTTTCTCCTTCTATATAAGACTTAATGCGATTGGCGGCTGCCTCGTCATATATTGTCACGTTTGGCATCTTACTAAACTCTTCGTAGAGCCTTCGTCCAATCTCATATTTTTTTACGCCTTTTTCAAATATTACCTGCTTTGGTTTAAACATGTCAGTTGTCTCTCTCCTACTATATGGTATGGGTTATTAATTAGAGTCCCAATTCATATAGAAAATATTCGAAAGACTAGTCATTTTGTCCTTATAAAAAACTCCAAAAACTTATCCTTAGATAAGTTTTTGGAGTCCAATTAAAAATTCTCAGTATTAGATTCTTGCTACACCCGTTTCTCTTGCAGCTTTGGCAACTGCTTTGGCAACTGCAGTTGCAACGTTTTTATCAAGTGCTGAAGGAATGATATAATCCGCACTTAACTTGTCATCTGTTACAAAGGATGCTATGGCTTTTGCAGCTGCAACCTTCATCTCATCATTGATATCACTGGCACGTACATCTAGAGCACCACGGAATATTCCTGGAAATGCCAATACATTGTTAATCTGATTTGGAAAATCTGATCTACCAGTTCCTACTACTGCTGCACCAGCACTCTTTGCCAGATCAGGCATAATTTCAGGAGTAGGATTTGCCATTGGGAAAAGAATAGGATTTTTAGCCATGCTCTTTACCATTTCAGGAGTAACACAACCTGGAGCAGAAACCCCAATAAATACATCTGCACCTTCAAGAACATCTGCAAGGCTACCTTTTCTCATACTACGGTTTGTGATTTTAGCCATCTCAATCTTTTCGTCATTAAGGTTATCTCTGCCTTCATAGATTGCTCCAATTCTGTCACAGAGTACAACATCCTTAAGTCCCATTGCAATAAGAAGCTTAATAATAGCAATACCAGCCGCACCTGCGCCACTTGTAACAACTCTTATTTCATCAAGTTTTTTATCTACAAGTTTAAGTGCATTAAGCATAGCTGCAAGTGTCACTACAGCAGTACCATGTTGGTCATCATGGAAAATTGGAATATCACAGCACTCTTTAAGCTTGCGTTCAATTTCAAAGCAACGAGGTGCACTTATATCTTCTAGGTTAACACCACCAAAAGAACCTGCTAAGAGCTTTACCGTATTTACGATATCATCTACACTCTTTGAACGGATGCAAAGTGGAATAGCATCTACATCTCCAAATGCTTTAAATAATGCACATTTACCTTCCATAACTGGCATTCCTGCTTCAGGACCGATATCTCCAAGTCCAAGAACAGCAGTACCATCTGTTACTACTGCTACAAGGTTACTACGTCTTGTAAGGTCATAACTTTTGTCTACATCCTTCTGAATTTCAAGACATGGTTCTGCAACACCTGGAGTGTATGCAAGAGAAAGATCATCCCTTGTTTCAAGAGGAGCACGACAGATTACCTCTATTTTACCTTTCCATTCATAATGCTTTTCTAAAGATCTTTCTGCGTAATTCATGTACAACTTCCTTTCAATATTAATTTAGTCATATCTTAAAAATTAATTCCATCAATAACAGTTTTTAGTGCATCTGCACTTGCCCTAAGCTGTTTTAGCTCGAAGTCTAAAAGTGGAGGTGTAATGAATCGTTCAATACCATGTCCACCAATTACACATGGTATACTTAAACACACATCATTGATTCCATACTCTCCAGACATCAGTGTGGATACCGTAAGTATATTATGTCCGTCACGAAGAATTACATCACAGATTCTATTTACAGAAAGAGCTATTGCGTAGTAGGTAGCACCTTTACGCTTGATAACTTCTGCCCCAGCTGTACGGACATCTGATTCTATATCAGCGATTTCAGCTTTCCCACAAGTGTTGTGTTTCTCACAAATATGCGTACAGTATTCCGTCATTTCCATACCACCAATAGTAATAAGTGACCAAGGAATCATTGAAGTATCTCCATGCTCTCCAAAAACATAGGCATGAACGCTTAATGGGCTTAGACCCACATGATCTGCAAGTTTTGACCGAAGTCTAGATGTATCCAGCATTGTACCTGATCCAATAACCTGACTAGGCTTTAGACTAGTACATTTAAGGATTGCATATGTAACAATATCCACAGGATTACTAACGACTATATAAACTGCATCAGGTGCAACCTCAGCAACAACCGGCATAACAGAATTGATGATGTCGATATTAGATTGAGCAAGGTCAATCCTTGTCTGTCCTGGCTTTCTTGCTCGGCCTACTGTAACAATTACAATATCTGAGCCTTTGGCATCCTCATAATCCCCATCGTAAATATCTACCGTATGGCCAGATGTAATTCCTTGGCGAATGTCCATTGCCTCGCCCTGTGCCTTCTCCTTATTAATATCAACTAGAACGATTTCAGAACATGTCCCTGCAACTACAAGGGTATAAGCGATTGACGCTCCAACATTACCCGCACCTAGGATAGTGATTTTAGTACCATTCTTCTTAGCATATTTTACTAATTCCATAACTATTAACCTCCATATGAATTCATAGAACATGATATTACTATCAATCTATCCTATGTGTTTTCTAATATTATTCTATTTATGTAAATGTATATAAAACCGCGAAACAGATAAATACTATCACATTGTCACATTTTCTGTCAATGTATATTTTCTCCATATATACAATAATTTACATCGTTTTTATACTTTACTGCACGTTTCCACTGCCTTGAATGTACTCACTTGGACGCAAACTAGCTTGCATCCTTGTATACTAAAATTTATACTTTATTTATAAAGTAGTTATAAATAGTTTGTCGACTATTAAGTGGAGTAAGTGAATAAATAACCTAAAACTAAAAAAATAAAAAGCCACCAACTTATTGGTATTCAATAAGTTGGTGGTACAAATTACTTTGATAATTAAATGGTTTAGTTACCCATTTGTAATGCGAAGTATTTTCAATTTATAAGGGTTTTAGGGATGTCAATTGAGATTATACGCAACTTTTACGCAAGTTAAGGTTTATAAATATATAATATATTAAAAGATTTTTTACGCAATTTTAATTTTACGCAAAGTCATTTAATAAAACTATATAAACGCCTTATCAACCATATCAGTTCATTATACCTAACAATTATGCAATAGAATCCTATATTACAATATTTTAATTTTCTCCTTATGAAACGGATATAAAAATGCAACACCATTTGTTTTTGGAGTAAGTAAATCTAGAATAATATGACTAAGAATGCCTATTAACACGCCCACTCCAAATGCAATTTTAAATACTGAGAAGATTAATCCAGCAATAAATGCAAACAGTAAACTATGTGTAAACGTTCGATGTCCCACCGCATGTATAATAAGTTCAGAAAGTGGAGATATCATACTTCCTAGAAAAGAATCAGGATGATCAATATCTGGCAACAGACCTCCAATTACAGCCCCACCATATAAATACAGTGAATGTCCCTGTAGTCCTATTTTATTTTCCAAATATCCTACCCCAAATGCTGAAACAATTGCCCCAACTGTGTGCACTCTATAATCCATAATTCTCCTTTTAGCTTTCCTTATTACCAATCACTAATTTTCATTCTACATTTATCTATCTTTTCCATATTAATAAGGTTTAATTCAATATTCAAAGGAGTACTCTACTGGATTTAAATAACGCATATGGAAACACAGAATAAAAAAGAGTTGAAAACATATGTGAAAAAACACCCTATGAATTTTATCCTACAGTGCTTACATGACATCGCTATGCGTATATTATTTGTTGTAATACGATAAATAATTGTTGACATTCGTATATCTTGATGGTATTCTAAATTCAACAAATCAAGGAGGTTTGATTCTATGGAACAAGAAAATCTTTCAAAATGGTTAAAATGTATTCTCATTGGGGTTGGTATCTGCGGAGTAATTGTTTATGCTGCTGTAATTCCTATGTACGGATTGCACTTACGAACACTCTATCCTGAGTTTTCAAATCGTTTATGGCCTTGGCTCATTTTTCTTTGGACATCAGGTATTCCTTGCTTTATAGTACTTGTTTTTGGTTGGAAAATAGTAACCAATATCGGCAAAGACCAATCTTTTTCGGAGCAAAATGCCAAATTGCTCAAGTGGATTTCAAATTTGTCTGCTGCAGATGCTGGTTTCTTTTTTATAGGAAATATCCTTTTGCTTCTGCTTAATATGAGCCATCCAGGTGTTGTAATTGCTTCATTTGTTATAGTATTTTTTGGTGTTGCTGTAGCAGTAGCGTCCGCTGTATTATCTCATTTAGCAAAAAAAGCGTCTGCATTACAGGAACAAAGTGATTGGACTATATAGGGAGGTTACAATGGACGGAGAAATTATTTTTAACATAGATGTAATGCTTGCAAAAAGAAAAATGAGCGTAACAGAACTTGCCGAACGTGTCGGAATTACCCTAACCAATGTCTCGGTTTTAAAAAATGGTAAAGCAAAAGCACTTAAAATCTCGACTCTAATAAAATTATGCGAAGCTTTAGATTGTCAGCCCGGTGACATTTTAGAATATAGGAAATGTGAATAGTATGACAAAGAAAGCAAAACATATCATATCAATGAGTATTGTTACCATTTTGGCTATTTTCACCATTTCGCTAATTGCTATCGGAATAACCAATGCTTGGAATCATTTTAACGACTATTCAAGCTGTCTTAACATAAACTGGGGGTTTTCATTACCTTCTAAAGCACATTACTCTGAGGTATATAGCAAGGACTCCGGTGCAAGCTTCCACGGTGACGGAATACGCTATCATATCTTTTACTGCAAAGAAAATACTCCCATCAACAAAATGTTTACGTGGCAATCAAAAGAAGGCAAAGCAATACACTCAGATTATAGCTATTCAGAAGCTGTAAATGAGTGGCTTAATCAAATTGATGTTCCATTAGAAGTACGTCCGAATTATTCAGAATGCTTATACTGGTATGATTCACAAGATGACAGTAGTGAAATTATAATATTATGGGATAAGCATAAAAGTAGCTTATACATAGTAGAGTCATTTATATGATATACCAGCTTAAAATATTACATTCCATGTACCTTCCTTTAAAGCAGGAATATATATTTGAACGTGGATGAATGCCAGTCAGAGCGGAACGTTGGCTTATAACCGAAATCCTTCGTGGCAAAGCTTGTAATAACTTAAAAATCCGGGAGAAAGAATATCGAACAGCTACTCTATTGGATTTAAAATATAGCATAAGGAAACGAGGGATATAAAAGAGCCGAAAACATAAGTTTCCGGCTCTTTATCATACTTTTTAATATTAAATTAGTTACCCATCTGCTTTGCAACTTCTTCTGCAAAGTTTTCTTCTTTCTTTTCGATACCTTCGCCAGTTTCGAAACGAACGAATTTAACAACTTTAAGATCTTTGGATACGGATTCGATGTATTTACCTACTGTTAAATCACCATCTTTAACGTATACCTGATCAACTAAACATACTTCTTTTAATTCCTTGTTAAGACGTCCAACGATCATCTTTTCGATGATGTTTTCTGGCTTATCTGGGTTCTCATTCATAGCCTGAGCTTTTAAGATCTCAGTTTCATGAGCGATATATTCAGCGGATACTTCATCTCTTGTTACATATTTAGGAGAAATAGCTGCAACCTGCATAGCTACGTTCTTAGCACACTCTTTTGCAGCTTCGTTGTATTCGCCTTCAAATTCAACTAATACACCGATTCTTCCGCCGCCATGGATATAGCTTTCAACAAAACCGTTTTCAGTAACGATTTTCTCGAATCTTCTGATATTCATGTTTTCACCGATTACTGCGATCTGGGAAGCTAATTCTTCTTTTACAGTCTTAGAAGTATCAAGTGCCCAAGCTTCGTTTAAGAATGCATCGATATCAGCTGCGCTTGTAGCATTTGCTTGAGCAGCAACTGCAGCAACATAATCTCTGAATTTCTCATTTTTAGCAACAAAGTCAGTTTCGGAGTTAACTTCTACGATAGCAGCAACCTTATTATCTGCAGAGATATTAGTTGCT
>JAEYRR010000119.1 GCA_023435505.1 Bacillota bacterium
GTAATAAATTCTAAAGGGGGAGGAGAGAATATAGTATTATCTATATTCTCTCCTCCCCCTTTCCAACATTCCGCTAGATAGGTTACCTCTTTATTAGAGAACTGGCTTATGACGGATTGCGGTATCCTGAAAACAAAAGTAGTCTGGTCTGTGACGAGATTGGGTATATTCAAACATAACTCCATCAGAATTATAGGTCTGACTGCTAACTACTGCTAGACAATTATAATCGTTTAAATCTAAATATTTGGAATCTACTTCAGTAACATGTTCTACGGTCATCACTCGCTTACTTGTAATGATTGACATGCCCAAGGTATCTTCAATGTAATCATAGATAGATTGTTCAGCAATCTCTTTTGTCAGATTTGGGATAGCATCCTTTAAAAACATGTTAATATCTAATATAAGAGCTTTTCCATCCAAATAACGAAGTCTTTGGATATAGTATAGGAGAGCACCTTCCGGAAACCCTGTCTTATTCGCAACTCTTTGATCGGCTACTAATTCTGTAAACTGAATGACCTTCGTCACAGGGACTAGACCATTGCGGATAGCAGATTCCTTGTAAGATTCGATTCCGCCAATGGTAAATAGGTTTTGTTTCACCGGTTGGTAGATCACTCTAACCCCTACACCATGAAGAGATTGGACATAACCTTCTTGCGCTAACATGGAGATGGCACGTCTTACAGTGTTTCTGGAACATTCATAGGTCTCTATGAAAGCATTTTCTGAAGGTAACAATTCCTGAAACCCGTATTCCTCATTTTCTATTTTTTGTTTTAGATCTTTATATATATATTGAAAAATTGCCTTTGGCATGGAAAATGCTCCTTTTTTGTTCTTGTTTAAACATATCTTATTATATAGGATAGGCTTTCCTTGTCAAGTAATTCAGCTAGATGAAAAAATTAAAAACTTTTAAAATTGTATTGACTTGTTTAAACAAGCATGATATAAATAGATATAACATGTTTAAACAAGTAAACGAATTTAAAGGAGGATTACTATGAGTAAGTATACTCAGGAATCAAGAGAGCTTCTTACACTGGTAGGAGGAAAAGAGAATATCAGTGCTGTTTCTCATTGCATGACTCGTATGCGTTTTGTATTGATTGACCCGAAGAAAGCAGACATAAAGAAGATAGAAGCAATGAAGGTGGTAAAGGGAAGCTTTACACAATCTGGTCAGTTCCAGATTATTATCGGAAATGACGTAGCAGCATTTTATAATGATTTTATTGCAGTAGCAGGCATTGAAGGTGTATCCAAGGATGCTGTAAAGCAGGCTGCAAAGAAGAACCAGAATCCACTTCAAAGAATAGTAACAGCACTTGCTGAGATCTTTGCACCATTAATTCCTGCAATTATTGTAGGTGGTTTGATTTTAGGTTTCCGTAATGTGATTGACAGTATTTATATGTTTGAAAATGGTACAAAGACACTTGTAGATATTAGTACGTTCTGGGCTGGTGTGGACAACTTCCTATGGTTGATTGGTGAAGCAGTATTCCATATGTTACCAGTTGGTATCTGTTGGTCTGTAACAAAGAAGATGGGAACCACTCAGATTTTAGGTATCATCCTAGGATTAACCTTAGTTTCCGGACAACTTCTTAATGCGTATGCAGTAGGTAGTACTGCAGCAGCAGACATTCCAGTTTGGGACTTTGGAGCATTTACCCTGAATAAGATTGGTTACCAGGCACAAGTAATTCCAGCTATTTTAGCCGCCTTTACTTTAGTATATCTGGAGAAATTCTTCCGTAAGATTACACCTCAGGCTATTTCCATGATTGTAGTTCCATTTTTAAGTTTGTTACTATCTGTAATTGCTGCACATGCAATACTTGGACCAATCGGCTGGAAAATCGGTGATGTGATTTCTGACGTAGTATATGCAGGAATTACCGGCTCCTTTAAGGTTCTGTTCGCAGCAATATTCGGATTTTTCTATGCACCACTGGTTATAACAGGTTTACACCATATGAGTAACGCTATTGACTTACAGCTGATTGGTAGCTTCGGTGGAACTATGCTTTGGCCAATGATTGCATTATCTAATATTGCACAGGGTTCCGCTGTACTTGCAATGGTTGTTTTACAGAAAAAGAATGCAAGAGCGCAGGAAGTAAATGTTCCTTCTATGATTTCCTGTTATCTTGGTGTAACTGAGCCAGCTATGTTTGGTGTTAACTTAAAATACAGTTTCCCATTCCTTAGCGCTATGGTTGGTTCTGCCTGCGCTGCTATGATTTCCGTAGCAACAGGGACCACAGCTAATGCCATCGGTGTAGGTGGTATCCCAGGTATCTTATCTATTAAGGTAGGGAATATGTTAAGCTTTGCAATTGCTATGGCAGTTGCCATTGGTATTCCATTTATACTTACCTTTACTATTGGTAAGAAAAAGCTTTCTGCCAACGGAGAGCTGATTACAAAGAAAGAAGATGTAGATGTTAACACAGTAATGAACACTGCTACTGAGACATCTATGACTGCATTTTTAGATGGACAGGCTATTACCTTAGCAGAAGTTAATGACGGAGTATTCTCAGCAGGGACTATAGGAGAAGGTTTAGCAATTATTCCTGAAGGTGATGTGGTATATGCTCCTATTTCAGGAAAAGTAACAGCTTTAATCGAGGACTCTAAGCATGCCTGCGGAATTGCAACAGACAACGGTATGGAGATTTTAATCCATGTTGGTATTGACACAGTAAGCATGCAGGGAGATGGCTTTGAGTACTTGGTAACACAGGATCAGTACGTAACGAAAGGAACTCCACTGATTCGCTTTAACAGAGAGAAGATTAAAAAAGCAGGCCTTAAAGATACAACAGTTTGTGTCATAACAGAACAGGGCAATGCAAAGAATATAGAGTTTAAGACAGGTATTAAGGTAGTTGCAAAGGATACAACCATTGTAACCTTTGAATAGACAGGAGAGAACATGATTAAGTTCCAAGATAAGGTAGTTTATCAGATATATCCAAAGTCATTTAACGATTCTAATCAAGATGGAATCGGTGATATCAGAGGCATCATAGAGAAATTAGATTATCTAAAGATGCTCGGGGTTGATTATATATGGAGTACTCCATTCTTCATTTCCCCTCAGAATGACAATGGTTATGATGTGGCAGATTATCTGAATGTCGATCCATCCTTTGGAACGATGGAGGATGTTGAGGAGCTGATTGCAGAGGCAGAGAAACGCGGCATCGGCTTGATGTTTGATATGGTGTTTAACCATACCTCTACAAACCATCCATGGTTTAAAGAGGCATTGTCAGGGAATAAAAAATATATAGATTATTATATATTCAAGGATGGAGCTCCGGATAAGCTGCCTACAAACTGGCAGTCCAAGTTTGGAGGTCCTGCCTGGGAGTACGTTCCTCACCTGAATAAATGGTATCTTCATTTGTTTGATAAGACCCAGGCAGACCTTAATTGGAACAATCCTGAGGTACGTGAGGAATTAAAGAACGTAATTCGGTTCTGGAAGCAGAAAGGGATTAAGGGATTTAGATTTGATGTGGTGAATCTAATCTCCAAGCCGGAGATCTTTATGGATGACGACCAAGGTGATGGCCGGAGATTCTATACAGATGGCCCTCATGTTCATGAGTTTTTAAAGGAGCTTGTGAAAGACACTGGAATGGAGGATATGCTTACCGTAGGGGAGATGTCCTCTACCTCCATTGACCACTGTATCCGTTATTCTGCCCCAGAGGAAAAAGAGCTTTCCATGGTCTTTAATTTCCATCATCTTAAGGTGGATTATAAAGATGGAGATAAATGGACCTTAAAAGAAGCAGATATTGAAGAACTGAAGCGATTATTTGAACACTGGCAGATTGGTATGCAGAATAAAAATGGCTGGAATGCTCTCTTCTGGTGCAACCATGACCAACCTAGAATCGTATCCAGATTGGGAGATTGTAAGAAGTATTGGAAGGAGTCTTCCAAGATGCTTGCAACCTGTACCCATCTTATGCGTGGTACCCCTTATATCTATCAGGGGGAAGAGCTTGGGATGACCAATGCTTACTTTACAGAGATCGGTCAGTACAAAGATGTGGAAAGCCTCAACTATTATGAGATTTTAAGAGAGCAGGGACTGACAAATCAGGAGGCACTTAAGGTTCTTGGAGAACGTTCTAGAGATAATGGACGTACCCCAATGCAGTGGAACACAGAAGAGAATGGTGGATTTTCTAGTTGTGAGCCATGGATAGAGGTAAATAAAAACTATAGGGAAATCAATGCCGCAGAACAAATGGTAGACGACGATTCTGTCTTTAACTATTACAGAAAGCTGATCAACCTGAGAAAACAAAAAGCGGTAATTGCAGAAGGAACTATAGAATTTATAGCTCGTAACACAGAGAACGTTATAGCCTATAAACGAAGCCTAGGTCAGGAAGAACTTATCGTTTTCAATAATTTTAGCAATAAAACTACAAGCGTTATGCTACCGGTAGATTTAAACGAATATAAAGGAGTTATCGGTAATTACAACTCCGACTTTATAGTAAAAGAAAACACAATAGAACTACGACCATATGAGACAGTAGTTTTAGAAAAGGTAGTAAATACAGTGAACTTGTAAAAGATAACAAGGGGACACAAGGTGTTGATATATGACACCTTGTGTCCTTTTTAAGTAGATACGGAGTGCATCGTTTAAAATAGTATGCTATTATGTATGAAAAAGACAAGAAAGGAAGATAGAGAGGGTGACAACGCAGATTAGCAAGGACAAAAGACTCTATGATACCGTAATATTTGATTTAGATGGAACGCTCCTGGATACCTTAGAAGATTTAAAAGATGCAGTGAATTATGTTCTTTTAAAACGGGGGTATCCTCTTCGCAGTTTAGAAGAGATTAGAAGCTTTGTAGGGAATGGCATATTTCTGTTGATAAAGCGTGCTGTGCCTGAAGATATCACAGAGGAGGAACTACAAAGGGTTTACCGGGAGTTTCGGGAATATTATAACTCTCACTGTAAGATTAAAACTAAGCCTTATGGGGGAGTAAGAGAGTTATTACAGTATCTAAAAGACAATGGCTATCGTACAGCTATAGTATCTAATAAGAATGATGCAGCTGTAAAGGAATTGTCACAGGATTATTTCCCTGGGCTTATAGACATTGCAGTTGGACAGAGGGAAGGAATTAGGATAAAGCCTGCTCCTGACACCGTAAACGAAGTATTAAAGCTTCTTGATACGGACTCAAGGAGGGCCCTGTATGTAGGAGATTCTGAAGTGGATCAGGCAACTGCAGAAAATGCATCTATGGATTATGTATTGGTAGACTGGGGCTTTAGAAGCAGGGAACAGCTCATGGAATTAAAACCGAAAAAAATTGTTAGTCACAGTGAGGCACTTTTACAATCTATAATAACCGTATAAACCAAAAAGTATCTTTTTCTGAGTTGTTTCAGCTAAAGATACTTTTTTTGTTTTTTTTTTGTTAAGATTTGAACATTACGTTGAATATACCAATATAAACAAGTATAATACTTAGTACATATACATAAAAAATAGATGAGGTGAAAGCTGTGGTAAAGGACACGATAAAAGCTGTAAAAACAGCCGAAAATGATGCTGCCAAGCTGACTCGGGAAACTGCTCACCAGAAGGAGCAGATGATATCAGATGCAAAACAGAACATGGTTTCTCAAAAAAACGAGATGGAGGTAGTACTTCTTAAAGCTAGAGAAGAAGCGCTGAATCAGGCTACTGAACATAACAAGACAGTTATGGAACAGGCAGTGGCAGAGACCATGAAAACAGTTACCAAATTAAAGATACAGGCTGAAGAGAAACAGGAAGAAGCACTTCAGATTATTTTAAAGGAACTGATCTGAGAAACCTAGGTCTGGGCAGTATTTTACGAAGGAAGGCAATATACAAAAGATAGCTAAATAGAATACAAAAAGGAGGTAAGTTATATATGGCAGTTTTACCCATGAAGAGCATCAGTATATGTGCTTTGAGAAAAGATAGAAAAGCACTGCTGGAAGATCTTCAGCGGAAAGGGATTCTTGAAGTTTCTAATACCAAATCCAAGGAAAAAGCATTTTATAAAGAAGATACCCTACAGCAGACTGCTGCATTTACAAAGTATATTCAGACAGCAACAAGTGCTCTTGAAATCCTTAACAAGTATTCTCCAGAGAAGAAGTCTCTGCTGTCCTCTTTAGAAGGACGAAAGCCACTAGACGTGGAAGAGTATGAAGATTTTTATGGCAAACATGTGTCTGCCTATGAAGATGCCTGTCAGATTGTTGCATTTTCCAAGTCCATAGGGGATAAG
>JAEYRR010000152.1 GCA_023435505.1 Bacillota bacterium
TGTTAAGAAATTGGCCTGCTTCTCTCCTAATGCACATGATGCTGGAACATTAGCAGGTAAAGCCCTAAAGAAATCTTTAGGAAAGACAGCAAATGTTTTGATTGTGACCGGTGATTTAGATAATGTACTAAACAAACAACGAAAGGAATACTTTGAGAAGGAACTAGCTTCCAGCAAAGGTATACGTATTGTTGATTGCTTAGTTGTAGAAGATTTACCTGAAAAGATATATGAAAAGACGTTATCTTACTTACAAGGAAATCATAACGTAGATGCGATCTATATCACCTCCAGCATGGCACCATCTGTAGCGAAAGCTATTATCGACACTGGAAACAAAGGTAAAATTGTAGTCGTAGGCTTTGATGATAGCCCAGAGATAATCCACTACATAAAAGAAGGTATAATCGTTGCTACGATTTGTCAGGATCCATTTGGCCAAGGTCATGATCCTATTGTATGGATGTATAATCATCTTGTCACAGGTAAACCTCTTCCATCGGTATATATGTCTTGTAGATTATCCATCATAAACAAAGACAATGTTAATAACTTAATTGAAATATAAAACAAAAAGATATCCTCCCAGATTATAAATAATCAGGGAGGATATCTTTTTGTTTTATAAACACCAATTCGGTGTCGCTGGAATACTTCTCTTCATACAAAAAGCCTAACCTATCAAATTCTTTGATCTGTTCCACCTTTGTAATCTGCTTTTCTGCCATAAATCGCACCATTTCACCTCGAGCCATTTTTGCTAAAGTCGACTTCTGTACAATCTTTTCACCAATAAGTTCTCCAAAAATGCAGGTAATAAACTGTACCTTTCCTGATACATATTTCTCCACTACCTGTGAGTATTCTTTTGATGCAAGATTAATAATAACAGAATCCTCTTGTATCAATTCTCGATATATCCTATCTCCCCAATACGCATAGAGATTTCGTTTTTCGTCAACTGATAACCTAGCTTGCATCTCCAGTCTATAAGGTACAATTCCATCAAACGGAGCTAATATACCATAAAAACCAGAAAGTATACGTAGATTCGATTCAATATACTTAAAAGCATGGTTTGTAAATACCATTGGTGCCATATGCTGAAAAGAAAGACCATGATAAGCCAAAATAGCAGGTGTAAGAGACGTTTCCAAATCCATTGCCTGAAATCGCTCATAATTTAAAGTTGCTATTGTATCATTACATTTCCATAAGGTCTTGGCCTCTTGATAGGACAAGTTTTGTATTGCCTGACAAAGCTTCCTTGTGTCTTCTAAAAATACAGGACGCTTTTTCCATTCCATGGTATCTGTATTTACGTCCATTCCTTTGGCAGGAGAAATAATAATTTTCATATAACTACTCCTATATGTGTATAATAAGTAAGGTTCTGTTCTGGCAATCACCAGATACAGAACCTTCATATTCTTTCTATTTCTTAAAGAAGCCTTTTTTCTTTTTGGAATCATCTTCAGAAGGTACTGGGCTTACCGTACCACCCATTGCTTCATCAAATTTCTCCAACAATTCCTTCTGTTCCTGAGTCAGCTTCGTTGGGACATTCACTACTAAAGTTACATAGTGGTCTCCTCTTACACTCTTATTACGTAAAGTTGGCACACCTTTTCCTCTTAAGCGAACCTTAGTATCGGTCTGGGTGCCTGGTTTTACTGTATAGATAACTTCACCATCTACAGTTTTAATTCTTAAGTCTCCTCCTAATGCAGCTTGTGCAAAAGAAATGGAAACTGTTGAAAAAATATCATAATCCTGACGGATGAAGATTGGATGTCTGCTGACAACTACTTCTACTAACAGATCGCCTCTTGGACCGCCATTTTGTCCTGGTTCACCTTTTCCTTGGATACGAATACTCTGGCCATCATCAATACCCGCTGGAATAGATACAGAAATCTTCTTTCTTCTGCTGATATAACCAGTACCATAACAGTCACTACATTTTTCTTTTACGATCTTTCCTTTTCCATTACAGTCTGGACAAGGCTGAACACTCTGAGTCATACCAAAGAAGGATTGCTGTGTATAAACAACCTGACCTTTACCATTACATTTCGGGCATGTCTCCGGAGTTGTTCCGGCCTTAGCACCGGTTCCATGGCAAGATGCACATTCTTCCTTAAGATTTAAGTCCAATTCTTTTTCTGCACCAAAGCAAGCTTCTTCAAACGTAATGCGAACACTGGTACGTACATTAGCGCCCTTCATAGGACCATTGCTGGTACGACGGCTTCTTCCACCGCCAAACAAGTCACCAAAGATATCGCCAAATATGTCCCCCATATCCATGTTACTGAAGTCAAAACCTCCGGCTCCGCCAGCTCCACCATTTTCAAAAGCAGCATGACCAAACTGGTCATATTGTCTACGCTTATCTGGATCAGTTAACACAGCGTATGCTTCACTGGCTTCTTTAAACTTTGCTTCCGCTTCTTTGTCCCCTGGATTGGTATCGGGATGATATTTTTTGGCCAATACTCTGTATGCTTTTTTCAGATCTGCATCACTAGCCTGTTTTGATACACCTAGGACTTCATAATAATCTCGTTTGTCTGCCATATCCTTCACCTTTCATTAACAGCTCATCTATCTCTACTAAATACCCATAAGGGCTTTCTTATAAGTAGCCCGAAAGATAGGCCGCCTGATTAGACAGCCTATCTCCCACAGTAACTGGTAGTATAACACTATTTGTTACAAATTGCTACTAGTAATATTATACTTGCCTATTATACTTCTCTGTAATCTCCATCTACTACATTGTCATCCTGAGGAGCTGCTCCTGCATTAGCACCAGTAGCTCCACCCATATCAGGGCCAGCACCAGTAGCTCCTGCTGCCTGAGCCTGCTCGTAAACCTTAGAGAATAAAGCCTGAGCTGAATTCATTAATTTTTCTTTGGCAGCCTTTAAGTCTTCTACTTCACCTTCGGACATAACCTCTGGATTGGATTTCTCTACTAATTCTTTTAAGTGTGCAAGATCTGCTTCTACACCGGATTTATCTGTATCAGAAAGCTTATCTCCTACTTCCTGTAATGCTTTTTCAGTCTGGAATACCATAGCATCTGCATCGTTTCTTGTATCAACAGCTTCCTTACGTTTCTTATCCTGAGCTTCGTATTCTGCTGCTTCTCTTACTGCTTTATCAATATCAGCATCGCTCATGTTAGAACCTGCTGTAATTGTAATATGCTGTTCTTTACCAGTTCCAAGATCCTTAGCAGATACATTAACAATACCGTTAGCATCAATATCAAACGTTACTTCGATTTGAGGAACGCCTCTTCTTGCTGGTGGGATACCATCCAGTCTAAATTGTCCAAGGGATTTGTTATCTCTTGCGAACTGTCTTTCACCCTGTACTACATGAATATCAACAGCTGTCTGATTATCTGCTGCAGTAGAGAATACCTGGCTCTTCTTTGTAGGAATCGTAGTATTTCTCTCGATTAATCTAGTAGCTACACCACCCATTGTTTCAATGGACAAGCTAAGTGGAGTAACATCTAGAAGAAGGATATCTCCAGCACCTGCATCGCCTGCTAATTTACCACCCTGAATAGACGCACCGATAGCAACACATTCATCTGGGTTTAAGGTTTTGCTTGGCTCTTTGCCGGTTAGCATTCTAACTTTATCTTGAACAGCTGGGATTCTTGTAGAACCACCAACTAATAATACCTGACCTAATTCAGAAGCTGTAATACCTGCATCACGAAGAGCATTCTGAACTGGAGTAGTTGTTCTTTCTACTAAGTCATGAGTTAATTCATCAAATTTAGCACGAGTTAAATTCATGTCAAAGTGCTTTGGACCTTCTGCAGTTGCAGTGATGAAAGGAAGGTTAATATTAGTGGTAGTTGCACTAGATAATTCCTTTTTCGCCTTTTCTGCAGCTTCTTTTAATCTTTGAAGAGCCATCTTATCTGTAGATAAATCAACACCTTCTTGAGTCTTAAATGTATCAATCATATAACGAACGATTTTCTCATCAAAATCATCGCCGCCAAGTCTGTTATCACCGCTAGTAGCTAATACTTCGATAACACCATCACCAATTTCGATAATGGAAACGTCGAAAGTACCTCCACCAAGGTCATATACCATAATTTTTTGTTCATGTTCATTGTCAAGACCATATGCTAATGCTGCAGCTGTTGGCTCGTTGATAATACGTTTAACATCAAGACCAGCAATCTTACCAGCATCCTTAGTAGCCTGACGTTGAGCATCGTTAAAGTAAGCAGGTACAGTAATAACTGCTTCTGATACTTTCTCTCCAAGATATCCTTCTGCATCTGCTTTTAATTTCTGAAGGATCATAGCAGAAATCTCCTGTGGAGAATGTTTTTTATCGTCGATGGTTACTTTAAAATCAGTACCCATATGTCTCTTAATAGAAGAGATTGTCTTATCTGCATTGGTTACAGCCTGACGTTTTGCTGGCTCACCTACAAGTCTTTCACCTGTCTTTGTAAATGCAACTACTGATGGAGTTGTTCTAGCACCTTCTGTGTTAGCGATAACAACTGGTTTTCCACCTTCCATAACAGCTACGCATGAGTTTGTTGTTCCTAAATCAATACCAATGATTTTTCCCATAATATATTCCTCCTAAATTAAGTGAATTTCGATTAAATGTTTTGTTTCCTAGTGTCTAACCTATTATTTCTAATTTGCTACCTTTACCATGCTGTGACGTACCACAGATTCACGGTACATATAGCCCTTTAAAAATTCTTCTACGACTATATTTTCACCATACTCTTCATCCTCCGTATGCATTACTGCATTGTGGAAGTTTGGATCAAATTCCGTACCTACTGCTTCAATCTGCTTTACACCAGCAGCTTCCAGTGTCTGAAGCAATTGCTTATAGATAGCCTCAATTCCCTTAGCGAAAGCGCTTTCTTTCTCTTCCTCTGAGATGGAGGCAAGCCCTCTTTCAAAGTTATCTATGACAGGCAGAATCTTTTCGATAATATCTTTGGCACCCAGTTCAAACATCATGGATTTTTCTTTTTCAGTACGTTTTCTGAAATTATCGAACTCTGCCATATTACGCATCAAGCGGTCGTTTAATTCCTCTATCTGCTGATCCTTCTTGTCTTTTTTCTTATCCTTCTTAAATAAAGACTTGGATTTCTTTCCTTCACCATCTTCTTTCTCTAAAGAGGTATCCCCGCCCTGTTCAAAATCCTCTGCATCAGTAGCCTCGTTTTCCATAGTCTCCTCAGTTCCCACTGATTCCTCTTCATTCATGGCTTCTTCTAATGCATCTTCAAAATCTACAGGAGTTTTTTCATCCTTCATTACTTCATCCTCATTTCGTTCTTTCTCTCCCACAACTTAACCACCTTTCTCCCAGCTATCCCTTATTTCTTCTTAAATATCTCATCCAGCTGAACCATTAAGGTTTGCAGAGAACTGACTACTTTTTCGTAATCCATTCGTTTTGGTCCTACAATACCAATCTTGCCATAAACACCTTCCTCTATCTCATAGGTTGCGGTAACAACCGAACAATCATGCATAGATGGAATTGGTGTTTCATTACCAATGTATACCTGAATGCCTCTCTGATTCTCATCCTCTAGCTTATCGCTAATTAAATTTGTCAGCTGCTTCTTCTCTTCAAAGGTATAGAGAAGTTCGGAGGCAAGATTCTTATCAGTTAATTCTGGATACTTTAAAATATTAGTTGCGCCAGAGGTATATATCTGTGGATCTTCATCCTCCTGAAGTGCCTCTGCTATAGAATCTAAAATATCACTGACTAAATCTTTATAATCTCCAACCTGGTCTTTCATTTTTTGAATAATTGACATACTGATTTCAGTCAAGTCCAGGCCCTGCAAAAAGGTATTCAGAACAATATTTAGCTTCAGTATCATTTCCCTATCCACCGGATTGATTGTATGAAGCATCTTATTCTTAACCACATTGCTATCAATGACGATTATCACAAGAAGCTGATTCATATCCACTTCTGTCAACTGAATAAACTTGACTTTTTTGTGTTTATACTGAGGCGCAGATACTAGAGTCGCATAGTTTGTATTCACCGCTAAAAGCTTTGCAACCTGTTTAAGCAACACATCTATCTTATCCGCCTTGTCATTCAGCTGGTTCTTAATCTCATCAATTTCCTGAATCTTATCCTCCATCAAGGTATCTACATATAGTCGATATCCTTTATCGGAAGGAATTCTTCCTGCTGAGGTATGGGGCTGAAGAATATAACCCATCTCCTCCAAATCAGCCATCTCATTGCGGATTGTTGCACTGCTTAGGTTTAAATCAGTGTATTTGGATATTGTTCTGGAACCTACCGGTTCCCCTGTTTCCAAATAAGTCTTAATGATAGCCTTTAAAATTTTTAATTTTCTATCGTCTAACTTCACTTCATCACTTCCTGTATGAGATGGATTTTTTGTGTCTGCACAGGATATCATATGCAGTTATTTCTTTATTGTTAGCACTCAACCTGTTAGAGTGCTAATATCTTTATAGATAAGATAGCACTCTGATTTTTGTTTGTCAAGAAATATTTAAGATAATTTTCTTGTAACCGCCCTCTTATAAAAACAAGCTCCTTAAGGCACACTGCCAAAAAACCCTCGAGAAATAATTCCCAAGGGCTTTTCTTTATTTATTGCAGCAAAAAATCTGCCATGACATAATTACTAAGATCCAAGCCTTTTTCTGTAAGGGTAAGATACACTTCTTTATCCTGCATGTATTCCATAAGGAGACCTTCCTCTTTCTGCTTCTTTATGACACTGTCGTATATCTCATAGATAGACACACCGAAACGAGTCATAAATTCCTTAAGACTGACGCCTCTTGTAAGTCTAAGGCCTAAAAACATGAATTCTTCCATTTGATTTTCAATGGTAAGTAGCATTTTATCTTTATGAAGCATTTCTTCTATCTCTATCATAGAAGTCCCTGACAAACGATGAATACTACTTAGATATTCTTCCATATCAGAGACATTACTATACCTTACAGGTCTTATATAGGAAGAAGCTCCTAGCCCAAAGCCAATATAATCTGTACCATTCCAATATAAACTGTTATGCCTGCAAGAATATCCATCTTTAGCATAATTTGATATTTCATATCTTTCATAACCGTAGGCTTCTAACAGTTCTTTGGTTCGCACATACATAGCTCGGTCTACTTCTTCTCCTGGAAGCATATCCTCATCAGGCTTTCCCTCTCCATACTTCTCATAAAAAGGCGTTCCTTCCTCAATAATCAGGCTATAGGCAGAGATATGGCTGGGTTGTAAATCGATTACCTTTTTTAATGTCTCCTCATAGGTATCTATGGTCTGCCCGGGAAGGGCTGACATAAGGTCAACATTGATATTTGTAAAGCCAGCTTCTCTTGCCAGATGAAAGCTTTTTAAGAAGTCCTCATAGGTATGAATTCTTCCAAGAAGTACAAGTTCCTTATTACTAGCTGACTGAAGTCCTATACTGAGACGGTTTACTCCCGCCTCTTTGTAGGCATGTAGTTTTTCCACTGTTAAAGTACCTGGATTGGCTTCTACAGTTATCTCTATATCCTCCTGCCCACCTACCACCTGACTTTTATGAATGGCAAAAGTCTGATAAATAGTATCTAACACCTCTGCAATCTGACTTCCCTCTAAGCTACTAGGAGTCCCTCCTCCAAAAAAAATGGAAACCACCTGATACTTCTCATGTAACGAGTCATAGCACCGAATCTCCTTTTTCAAGGCTTCTATATATTCCGCTTTTCTGTGCTCCGTATTGGGTCCGGATAAAAAATCACAGTAAGCGCATTTTTTCATGCAAAATGGAATATGCACGTATATCCCTAATGGTTTTTTACTCAAGCGCGTTCACCCCATTTCTAATTTCTTCTACTATCATATCATGTAACGTTCTTTCCAGGTAGAGTCTTTTCCTTTTTGGTTAAATTAACCTATAATTGGACACTTTATTGGTAAGGAAATTTATGCTATACTTCTATATCTGACGCCTTTTGTAGCGCAGAGATGTTTAAATCTTCTTAGCAGTATTCCAATATCATAAAGGACCATAACAAACATGAACTACGATGCATTATTAATAACCACAACAGAAATCGGATTCCAGCTTTTGAAAAATGGGGCTGAGACCTACCGGGTCGAAGACTCCGTCACCCATGTACTTAAGGCTTATAGTGACAATATTACGGATATCAATGTATTTGCCATACCAACCTGCCTCATAATTTCTATTACTACGAAGGACCACGTTACTTATACAAAGACAAAGCGGATTCTCAACCGGCTTGAGAATATTGACCGTATTGTAAAAATCAATTCCTTATGTCGTTATATCACTGACAACAAACCGGACATTGCTTACATCGATGAACAGCTTGAAGCCATTGGCAATCTGAAGCGATATCCATTTCTCTTTGAGCTTTTTGCCAGTTGCCTAACAGCAAGTACCTTTACCTTATTCTATAAGGGTACTGCTCTGGATGCCTTCTGGTCTGTGCCTATTGCAGCGATTGTAAAATCTAATACAACAATCATGAAGAATTTTAAGATGAACTTCTTTACGACAATCATTTTTAACAGTTTCATTATTGCTATGATTGCTGTGCTATCCCATCGGATAGGTTTTCCAATCCATTATGACTCTATTATTATCGGCTGTTATATGCTACTGGTACCGGGCGTTGCGATCACTAATTCAGCCAGGGATTATATTGCTGGTGATCTATTATCGGGGACTCTTAGATTGTTCGAAGCATTTTTGATTGCCACCTTTATTGCCCTTGGTTCCGGTATTGCATTAGCCCTATTACGTTAAGGAGAGTATTATGACTTTATTATATGAATGTGTTTTGACTTTTCTGGCCTGTATCGCCATCTCCTTCAACTTTAATGTAAAGAGCTTTTATATCCTATATACTGCGATCGGTGGTGCCATGACCTATCTGGTCTATAGCTTGTCCGCCGGAATGAACAATGTGGCCATGCAGTGTTTCGTTGCCAGTATGTTTGCCTCAGTCTATTCAGAGACTTTAGCGCGAATCGTGAAGGTGCCAGCAACCACCTTTCTCATTGTATCAATCATCCCTCTTGTACCGGGAAGTAATTTATATTGGACAATGCAATACTGCATCAATCGGGAAATTATGAAGTTTGCCTCTTCTGCCCTACACACCCTGGGCATAGCCGGGTCTATTGCAATTGGCATTCTGCTGGTATCCTCTCTATACCGATTTACATTTGGTATATTCTTTACCTTAAAGAAGAAAAAGAAATAATTATGTAGTAACTAAACATACCTTCTGTAATTTCAAATTACAGAAGGTATGTTGTTAGTTTGCTAATAATCTTTTTATCTCTGATAACAGCTTTTTCTTTTCACTTTCAGGAATCCACTCCCTAAGCCGTGCCGCCATAATAGGAAGGTACCACTCTTTGACCTGATCCATATTAAACCCTGTTATTTGCAGATATTGTGCTATGTAACAACGAAAAATTCGTCTTTTTGATAACCCCAATAAATAATTCACAAACCTTGGAACTCCTGGAATGACTGCAACCTGTAGCATCACACTGGTTCTTGCTACATCAGCACAAGGATTTCCTACACAGGCTGTCATCCAGTCTATAATCACAGGCTTCTTCTCTCGTAATAGTATATTCCCAGGATGAAAATCCATATGACAGAGTACATTGCCCTCTGGAAGCTTTGTCAGTATATCTAATATTCTTCTTTTTTCATCCTCGTCTAATTCTATAACAGCCTCAATATCTCTTTTTAATTTGTCCTTTACTAAAGGTAGAGTTTTCGTAACCTCACGCTGTATATCAACATGATACTTTGCCATTTGTCTGGAATATCTGCTTATATGAAGAATATCTGATAGTATCATTTTCAGCATATCTTTTCCCTCTATTTTCTCGTAGATAATTCCTTGACGAGCTTCATATTCAATTCTATCATAAACCTTCGGTACCAATTCTCCTAGTGTTTCATACACAGCTTTGGAATTCTCATACTCCTGGCTCGCTAAAGAAGCATGAAGACCTTCCCGGTATAATTTAAGTATCTTACCTTCCCCAACTTCATATATTTCTGCTGTATTTCCCTGTGCGATTAGTTTCATCCTTCTTCCCCCTATCTAGTTGTCGGCATATCTAAAAAGGCCACCGCTTACACGGTAGCCCTATAATCATTAATCATCATCCAGTTTCAGAACACTCATAAAGGCCTTCTGTGGAATCTCCACATTACCTACCTGACGCATTCTCTTCTTACCTTCCTTCTGCTTTTCAAGAAGTTTTCTCTTACGAGAGATATCACCGCCGTAACACTTGGCAAGAACGTCTTTACGCATGGCCTTTACTGTCTCTCTGGCAATAATCTTAGAACCGATGGCTGCCTGGATTGGAATCTCAAATAACTGTCTTGGAATCTCTTCCTTTAACTTCTCACACATCCTTCTACCACGCTCATAAGAGGTATCAGCATGGACAATAAAGGACAGGGCATCTACTTCTTCTTTATTGATTAGAATGTCTAATTTCACAAGATTGGAACGTTCATATCCCTTTAATTCATAATCAAAGGATGCATAGCCTTTACTTCTTGATTTTAGAGCATCAAAGAAATCATAGATGATCTCATTAAGAGGAAGTTCATATTTTAATAAGGCTCTTGTAGCCTCCATATATTCCATCCCTAGATAAACACCACGTCTCTCCTGGCAAAGCTTCATAATGGAACCTACAAATTCTGTGGTTACCATAATCTCTGCACTTACTACCGGCTCTTCCATATAATCAATCTCAGACGGATCTGGAAGATTGGACGGATTGGTGATCTGTAATTTGGTACCATCTGTCTTGATAACATTATAAATAACTCCAGGTGCTGTAGTCACAAGATCCAGATTGTATTCTCTCTCTAAACGCTCTTGAATGATCTCAAGATGTAATAACCCTAAGAATCCACATCTAAAACCAAAACCTAAGGCAATAGAGGTCTCAGGCTCAAACTGAAGAGAAGCATCATTTAACTGAAGCTTTTCCAGTGCATCACGAAGGTCTCCGTACTTGGCACCATCAGCTGGATACAGACCACAGTAAACCATAGGATTTACCTTCTTATATCCAGGTAAGGCTTCCTTACATGGATTTTCTGCATCTGTAACGGTATCTCCCACATGGGTGTCCTTCACATTCTTTAAACTGGCTGTAATATAACCAACCATTCCGGCACTAAGCTCCTCACAAGGAATAAACTGACCGGCACCAAAGATACCAACCTCAACCACCTCAGCTTCTGCTCCTGTGGCCATCATTCGGATTTTGGTACCTTTTTTTACGACTCCATCGAATACACGACAGAAAATGATTACCCCTTTATAAGAGTCATATAGTGAATCAAAGATCAATGCCTTTAAAGACTTATTCTTATCTCCTGAAGGCGCTGGAATCTTCGCAACAATCTGCTCTAAGACGTCTTCAATTCCGATTCCCATCTTCGCGCTAATCAGTGGGGCGTCGTGTGCTTCCAAACCGATAACATCCTCTATCTCATTGATGACACGCTCTGGTTCTGCACTTGGTAGATCAATCTTATTAATGACCGGCATGATATCCAGATTATGATCAAGAGCAAGATATACATTGGCCAAGGTCTGGGCTTCGATTCCCTGTGCCGCATCCACTACAAGAATAGCTCCTTCACAGGCTGCTAAGCTCCTGGAAACCTCATAGTTAAAATCCACATGGCCAGGTGTATCAATTAAGTTAAAGATATACTCTTCTCCATTATTCGCCTTATAT
>JAEYRR010000197.1 GCA_023435505.1 Bacillota bacterium
ATTCTAATGTAATCTGTGAGGAGGTCGTTCCTTCCACCTTAAAAGAGATCTGCATTTCCTCTTGTTCTAAACCAAATACTGATGTCCCTGGAACTGATTCATACACAATTAATCCATTTCTCTCAAGCTTTGTAATCTCCTTAAACGTCTTTACCTTATAGATATCACCGGAAAACTCAAAATCTGATACTTTAGATTTTGTATCCAGCTGGTAGTTACCAAAGCTGATGGTGCCATTGTCTTCCTTGCGTATTAACTCTTTTACTACTGCCATTATTAAATCCTCCTAATTTTATCCTTCCTCTATGGGTTGCCAATGCCATAAATGCTCTATTCAATCTATGACGAAATTGCTACAGCATCAATTATCAACAAGTACTAACCTTAGATTCATTATAGTATAATTCGGCCTATAATACTAGTCACTTTATACTCTTTCATCATGAAATTTATACAAATACTTCTATCTATTCTTCACTTTATAAGGTCTGAAACTGGATTTTATCCTCTGCAACATTTACATTAACGGAACTGTTTGGCTTAATCTTTCCCTCTAAGACTTCTTCCGCCAATGGGTCCTCTAAATAGGTTTGAAGAGATCTTCTTAATGGTCTTGCCCCATAATTCATATCCTTGTTCTTATCCACAATGAACTCAACCATCTCATTAGAGAATTCAAGTTTGATTCCCATCTGGGCAGTAATTCGCTTGTCAATGTCCCGAAGCATAATACCTACAATCTTCTTTAAATCCTCTCGCTCTAAGCCATGGAATACGATGATTTCATCAATACGATTTAGAAATTCTGGTGTAAAGAGTCGTTTTACTTCCTCCATAACCCCTTCCTTCATCTTATCGTAATTTGCTTGAGAATCTGTCGCAGAAGAAAATCCTAACAACTTAGGAGCTACAATTCTGGAAGCACCAGCATTGCTAGTCATGATAATAATGGTATTCTTAAAGCTTACCCTTCTACCCTGGGCATCTGTAATGTGACCATCATCCAATACCTGAAGAAGAATATTAAATACATCTGGATGTGCCTTTTCTATTTCGTCAAACAGAATCACAGAATATGGATTCTGTCTTACTTTTTCACTAAGCTGTCCACCTTCATCATAGCCAACATATCCAGGAGGCGATCCAATAATTTTGGACACGCTATGTTTCTCCATATATTCGGACATATCAACTCGTATCATGGAATTCTCTGTACCAAACATAGCCTCACTAAGAGCCTTTGATAATTCTGTCTTACCTACTCCAGTCGGTCCTAAGAACAGGAAGGAACCGATTGGACGTTTTGGATCCTTAAGTCCTACTCGACCTCTTCTGATGGCTTTTGCAACCGCAACTACTGCTTCCTGCTGGCCAACAACCCGTTCATGTAAGGTTGACTCTAAGGCGATCAGTCGTTTGGACTCTTCTTCTGCAAGTTTCTGTACTGGAATTTTGGTCCAGCTGGAGATAATGTCTGCCACCTGAGCTTCCCCTACAACCAACTGATTCTCTTGTCGCTTCTGTTCATCCTGTAGCTTTAATCGATTCAATTCTTCTTGATTTTCCTGCTGTTTCCGTTTAATCTCGCCAGCTTTTTCATAAGCCTCACTTTTGATGGCTGCTTCTTTTTCTTCCTCTAGCTGTTGATTTTCCTGTTCCAGTTCTTTAATCATAGGAGAAACCATATACGTACTTAATCTCACCTTGCTGGAAGCCTCATCAATTACATCAATTGCTTTGTCTGGCAGGTAACGGTCATTGACATATCTGCTGGATAGTTTGACCGCAGCCTGAATCGCATCATCTGTGATACGAACCTTATGATGAGCCTCATAGGCATCTCTTAATCCCTTTAAGATTAGCACTGTTGCCTCTTCCGATGGTTCTTCCACAACAACAGGCTGGAATCTTCGTTCTATAGCCGCATCTTTCTCAATATGTTTACGATACTCTTCTCTCGTAGTAGCACCAATTAACTGTATCTCTCCACGGGATAGAGAAGGTTTCAATATATTGGAGGCATCTATGGCGCCCTCTGCACCTCCTGCCCCTATAATGGTGTGTATCTCATCAATAAACAGAAGGATGTTGCCATCACTCATGACTTCACTGATAATTTTCTTAATTCGTTCCTCAAATTCACCACGATATTTGGACCCTGCAACAATTCCCGATAAGTCCAAAGTAACTAATCTTTTCTCACGAATGGTCTCTGGAACATTGCCTTCAATAATCTTCTGAGCAAGCCCTTCCACTACGGCTGTCTTACCTACTCCGGGTTCCCCAATAAGACATGGGTTATTCTTGGTTCTACGGCTTAGGATCTGGACCACTCTCTGAATTTCTTCTTCCCTTCCAATGACAGGATCTAACTTTCCTTCTCTTGCATAGGCAGTTAAATCTCTGCTGTATTGATCAAGAGTAGCTGTATTACTTTTCCCTTTATTCTTTGATTTGTTAGCTAAATATTCTGTTTTCGCTATATTAGGGTCATGGCCAATGGCAGTAAGGATATCTACATAAATCTTCTGGACATTTACTCCTAATGTATTTAATAAACGTACTGCAATACAGTCAGATTCCTTAATTAGGGCAATCAGAATATGTTCCGTTCCTACTTTACCGCTTCCTAGTCTCTGGGCTTCCTTCTCACTTAGTAAAAGGATTCTCTTAGATCTTGGGGTATAGTTATCACCATCCACCATCTCGATACTGGTGTTAGGTGCCATTAATTCTCTCACTAATTCTATAATCTTTTCCTCATCTACTCCATGTTCCTCTAAAACCCGAGAGGCTACCCCCTTGGCTCCTAAAAGACCAATTAAAAGATGTTCTGTTCCAATATAGCTGTGAGACAGACGATAAGCAGCATCTGTTGCTATATTTAAAGCCTCTTTTGCTTCTTCCGTAAATCGGTCCTGCATAATCGTTCCTCCTAATCATTTAGTCTTATCTTGCTATGACTGGTAAATTTGTATTGAGATATTCTGCCCTCAGTTTATCTCTCACATTGCTGCCTACATATTTACCATTGTGGCATTGTAGGGAATAAGGCTGAATCGCCATCATCATCTCATAGATATGAAAGTCTCCGGCAAATTTGATTATTCCCGTATCCACTCCAAATTTAATCTGTGCCAGTAACGTCATGGCGTCCTTACTGTTAATCTGTCTAGTATATTTAAGTACACCGTATGAACGATATACCTGATCTTCTATCTCATCATAGTTGTTCGCCAACAAAAATTCCCTACGTTTGCGTTCTTGCTTGATCACCTGTGTAACAATACTATTTAGATTGTTAATAATCTCTTGTTCTGTACTTCCCATAGTTTTCTGATTGCTGATCTGATAGATATTTCCAAGTCCATTGGTTCCTTCTCCGTATATCCCACGAAGTGTGATACCGTATTTGGCTACTTCATCAGAGAGACGGTTAATCTTATTGGCCCCTCCCAGAGCAGGTAAAAACACCATATAAGAGGCACGGAGTCCTGTTCCCACATTGGTAGGACAGGAAGTCAGATATCCATATTTCTCGTCAAAGGCAAATCCTAATTTTTCATCTGCATAATCATCCAATTCATTGGCCATATTGAAGGCTTTCTCAATATTCATTCCTCCTGTAAGAGCCTGTATTCTGACATGATCCTCTTCATTCACCATGATGGTAGCAGATTCATTCTCAGACATAATAAGCCCTGTGGATTGCTTTTTGCTAGCCATCGCCGGACTCATAATATGTCTCTCCACCATAGCCAGACGTTCTATCTCTGAAAGATTCCCTGGATTACAGATATAAAACTGACCAGTTTCGTCTGAATAATTCTCGAAAGCCGTCTTTACCTCCTCCACCAACTCGGTTGCGGAGGCATCCTCTAACTTCTTAGAGAAGTTATATTTTGCTATATTACGGGCTAAACGTACCCTGCTTGAGACAACGACATCATCATTAATTCCATTTTCTTCATACCATTTAAGCATTGGTGGATTCCTCCTTTTCCTTAAGGGCACGAATGGTATCACGAAGTTTGGCCGCTTTCTCAAATTCCTCCTTCTCAACAGCATCCTGTAGATGAATAGATAAGCGCTCTACTTCTGAAAAATCACTAAGAATCTTATCTGTCTTACTAACAAACCCTTTAGGTCGTTTTCCTATGTGACTGGAAGCACCGTGAATCTGACGAAGGCTTTTCTCTAATTGTTTTCCAAAGCTGGCATAACATCCAGCACATCCAAATCTTCCCCCTTGTAAAAAAGCGTCATAGGTCATACCGCATTGTTCACATTGTATCACGGTTGCTTTCGATTCCTCCTTTACGGGTGGATTATTATAATAGTTTCCAAGAATACTGGAAAGCAAATCTCCTAACGATATTTCTTTGTTATTGCCTGAATATTTAAATTGGAAATTAGTACTCTCTGCAGCACACTCTTCACAATAATGCATCTCAGTTTTCTCACCACTTACAATCTCTGTGTAGTAAATGGTGGCTTCTCTCTTCTTACATTTATCACAAAGCATAATACTCGCCTCCTATTCCGGCTATTATTACTAGCATCCATAACTGTTGTAAATATCATCAATCATATCATGGACCTCATCACTACTAATACCTTTGCAAATAGCCTTAGCCATAAGAACCTTCAGGTTTTGCATCAGATCTACTGAAGCATTATACTTATCAATATCAATGGCTATTACTGCACCCTTTCTTCGGTCTAACTTTAGGTAACCTTCCTGGCGCAATATGCTATAAGCTTTGTTAACCGTATGCATATTAATTCCAATGTCGTCTGCCAAATCTCGTACTGAGGGCAGGTTCTCGCCCTCTTGTAGATCGGAATTTGCAATACCCATTATAATTTGATTATATAGTTGCATATATAAAGCTTCGTCACTATTAAAATCAATACGCAAGATCATTAAAACCGCCTCCATACATTTCTGACACAAATTACTACATATCGTCAAAACACCTTATTATATATGTTATACACACAGTATAACATATTTAGTATTCCCTTACAAGCTATATTCTAAAACATGTTATGTCGGCTTATTTCTATTATATTAAAAAAAACAGGAAAATATCGTACTTGGTTTGTACTAATTTCCTGTTATTTTTTCCATTACTCTAATTCATCGTTATAGCCCTTTTGTCTCATATACACTCTAATGACAAGAATGAGCAGGAGAATGATGATACAAGCCCCAACCCCCATCACTAAGCCTAAAATATCGATTCTATCCTGATACTTCTGGATCTCAGGAGCGATATCAATATCAGTCTTTTCTTCGTTTGATGAAAGCTGTGCCTCATTTAATCTCTGCAAGGTTCCCTCTTTCTGATCAAACTGATACCAACCAGGGTCCTTCCCCTCCTGCTTGGCATAGAGAAGTACAAATTCCTGATAAACATTACCATCTACAGCATAAGCTGTCACCTCTATAC
>JAEYRR010000211.1 GCA_023435505.1 Bacillota bacterium
TACCGATACCGGTGGCTTTGTAAAAAATGGAGAAACTTTGTTTAGTAGGTTATTTAAATAAATAGGACAGGAAATGACAGTATGAGTAAAGTGTTGGGATTACAAAGCATTTTTTTCTTGATATCTGTACTATGGGGTGCAATCCTTCTGGTTATGTATGATATTCTGCGTATATTTCGCCGGATTAAGAAGCATAAATGGTTTACTATTGCAGCAGAAGACTTCCTTTTCTGGTTGCTGGCTGCCTTTCTTATATTTCGGCTGATGTATGAGCAGAATGACGGAATCATAAGAGGATTTTCTATCCTTGGAATGGGTATAGGAATGATCCTTTATAATCTTTCCATTAGCCGATATTTTGTTGAAGGAGTATCAAAGTTTTTTCTGTTTATAGGAAAGCAAATACATAAATTTATTCACCTACTTTCTAAACCTTTTGGGTTTATAGGCCGATTTATAAAGCATAGGTTACTTGCTTTAAAAAGAGGAATGGGAAAAAGCGGTAAAAGAATAGTAAAGCCATTGAAGAAAATTAAAAATCGTGATACACTAAAAGAACAAACAAGAGATTGACTAGACATGCGAGGTGTAGAGATGAGAAGAAGGATTCGAATTAAACGGAATAGGCGAGGTTTTTTAGGGGTTACTATCTTAGTAATAGTAATATGTGGAATATTCTACTATAGTACCCTTCATTTAAATGCCAAGATAAATGATCTTTCAGAACAACGGGCCTCTTATGAGAAGTCTAGGACAGAACTTCAAAAAGAACAAGAAGAATTAAAGAGTAAGAAAGAAGTAACTTTGGAAGATGTAGAAAGGGAGGCAAGGAGTAAGCTGGGTATGGTTTACCCAAATGAGATTTTACTATCTCCTGAGGATGAGAATAAATAAAAAACATGATTTTATGGTTGACAAGCTGCTTTAAACTAGATATAATAATTTTCGTTGTCTGGCGGAGTAGCTCAGTTGGCTAGAGCACACGGTTCATACCCGTGGTGTCATGGGTTCAAATCCCTTCTCCGCTACTTTTTTGAACTATATTGCCCTGCTAATTATAGCAGGGTTTTTTGTTGTATTTTTTTCGACTGTACTTTTGAGCTTAACAGTCGCAACTCTTAAGTTATCAATTCGTGCTGTAACCCTATTCTAGAGTTCAAAGGGTTCATATGAATGTACCAATAGAGGTAAGAAAGCCTTTATATCCATTTAAAACCCTTATCCTCCTAAAATATGTGAGTTCCATAGATTCGCTATAGAACACGAGAGTGGACACATCTTGTCTAAAAGTTTATAGAAATTTGAACTAGAGTTTGACAAACATTTCGTTTGTGTAAGACTATAATACGTCCTTAGCAGCAATACTTTGGTAAGGAGCGTAATGATATGAAGGCAATGAATAAGAGGGCTATACTGGTTAATTTAATGGGAATCATTATGGCGAAGGCAGCACTTTTTACGATAAATCCGGTTGCAATTGCATACTTTGCAGCTGCTTATATGATAGATGCAGGAGGAAGAGCTCTAATTTTGGCTTCAACTTTAGTGGGACTTGCCCTGTGGTTACCAATCCAGCAAGCAATTCAATATGGAGTAGTTGTAGTATTATTTGTAGGAATCATTAAATGGGTAGAAAAGAGACAGAAGGTCATAGTGCCCTGGCTTGCAGGGCTTGTGGCTATGCTGGTAAATGGTTTGGTAGGAATCAGCATGGTAATGAAAAGAGGACCGGATGAAAACCTATTTATTATGATCGGCATAGAAGCCATTCTCGTATTCGTGCTATATATAGTATTTATGAAAGGCTTCCGCTATCTCCTTTTCTGTAAAAAAGGACAGATTCCTAATAATGAGGAATTAATCAGTGTTGTACTCTTACTATCTTTATTTGTTTATGCAGCCCCTGACTTTGGCCTACGGGAGTTTTCAGTGGAGGAGACCATTGCTTACCTTCTCATCCTAGTCCTTGGGTATAAGTATGGAGCTGGGGCAGGAGCCATTACTGGTGCAGCCTGTGGCGCAGTTCTCTACCTGAATCACCCGATAGCAGGACTTATCGGCATCATGAGTATTCTTGGAATTGCAGCCGGAGTGTTTCGTAAGGTAGGTAAGATAGGAGACGGAGTTGCTTTCCTTGTTACGAATATTGTATTAGGTTATTTTTATGAAGAAAAACTATTAGAGGTTACCTCCATCCGGGCACTGGCTTCCGGGACAGCCGTGTTTATGCTGTTACCCAAGAGCCTGCTCTACACAGTGGAAACCTTACCCAGTCAGCTTCGGGAGGATGCACAGGCAAAAACTAAGATTCAGGATACTGCAAAGAGTAAGCTCAAGGAGTTTGCGGAATCCTTTAAGACATTATCCAAAACGTTTTATCAGATTTCGGAAACCAAGAGCGCCTTAAGTAAGGAAGATGTTAACTTTATTTTCGATGAGCTTTCCGATAAACTTTGCAAACGATGTGTCAACTGTCATAGCTGTTGGCAAACACATTTTTACGATACATATAAGGCAGCGTTTTCTATTTTGACAGTAGCAGAGAAAAATGGAAAGATTGGAAAAGGTGATATTCCTCCTAGTTTCGCCAAACAATGTATTAATTTAAGTGAGTTTATTTTTGAGACAAACCGTGGATTGGAGATGGCCAAATTGAATATGGCCTGGCACAACCGTATGGCCCAAAGCAGGGAAGCGATTGCAGGTCAGTTTATGGAAGTGGCCTCTATCATTGAAGATTTTTCTAAGGATTTGTATGAAAGTGTAGGTTTGGATCAGAAGAAGTATGACGATATTATTGCTTATATGAAACCCCATCATTTAGATGTTAAACATATATCTGTAGTAGAGAAGCGTAACCATAGACAGGAATTTTTCCTTACTCTTAGAACGAAGCATGGCCGGTGTATTACAACCAAGGAGGCGGCCACCGTCTTAGGGGAGGTACTCCATAGGCGGATGAAGCCTATGGAGGGAACTAAAAATATAGTATCGGAAGACTATGATGTAATATGTTTTGTGGAGGACACTAATTTTAAAGTTCTAACAGGCGTTGCCAAAACACCTAAAACCAGTGAAACGGTGTCGGGAGACAATTTCTCCGTTCTTACACTCTCAGGTGGAGAGTTTATTATCACGTTATCAGATGGTATGGGTGCAGGAGAGCAGGCTTGTGTGGAGAGTCAATCAGTTATAGAACTAATGGAAAGGTTTATAGAGGCTGGATTTCGGGAAGAGTCTGCCATTAAGCTGATAAACTCTGTTTTGGTATTGAGAGCGGATCAGCAGATTTGCTCCACCATTGACATGAGTGTCATAGACCTATATTCAGGTATGTGTGACTTTATTAAGATTGGTGCTGCTACAACCTTTATAAAGAGAAAAGATTGGGTAGAAGAGATTACATCTACGACAATGCCGATAGGGGTATTAAACGACGTTGATATGGATGGAGTATCCAAAAAGCTGTATGATGGAGATTATATCATTATGCTCTCTGACGGTGTTTTGGATTGTATCAAGGAGCCAGAAAAAGAAAAATATGTTTCTAAACTGATTTCTCAGATGAAAGTGTCAACTCCACAGGAGATCGCCGATCAGTTGCTTCAACAGGCGCTGGTACAGAATGATTATATTGCCATTGATGATATGATTGTTCTAGTGGCTGGAATTTGGAAAAAGTAGTGGTAAATGAATAAAACGAAGAGGGAGGAGTTAATGGGATTAGGCTTGTATTCTTGAATTGGTAGATGTAGAATAAGAGGTATCTGAGGTGTTAAAAAGTCCAGGTTTAGGACAAAGCAGAACGTACTGCTTATGTATAGGCATAGAGAGATACCTCTTATTTTGAATTTCTAAAAAGGAATAATGTAGAAGAAATATGGAGAAATTATGTTTGATCAAGTAGTTAGGTTTATTCAAAAACATCATATGCTTCAATCGGGAGACCGTGTTGTAGTAGGGGTCAGCGGTGGCGCAGACTCTGTATGCCTGCTTAAGGTAATGATGAAATTGAGGGAGGCCTACCAGCTTGATTTATTTGTCGTACATGTAAATCATGGCCTTCGTGGGGATGAAGCTGATCGAGATCAGAGGTTTGTGGAAGAGTTATGCAAAAAAGTGGGTGTCTCTTGCAACAGTAGGCGAGAAGATGTAGCTGGCTATAGTAGAAGGTATCACTGCTCTTTAGAAGAGGCAGGAAGAATTCTACGATATGAAGCTTTTGAACGTGAATATAAAGAGAAAGGTTGCAATAAAATAGCAATAGCACATAATAAAAATGATTTAGCAGAAACAGTATTATTTCATCTGGTCCGTGGCACAGGTCTTAAAGGACTGGTGGGCATCCCACCAATCAGAGGACCATATATAAGGCCACTGCTTTCCGTTACCAGAACGGAAATAGAAGCATATCTTAAGGAAGAAGGTAGTGCTTACTGCACGGATTCCACCAATCTGGAAACGGATTATACCAGGAATAAAGTCAGGTTGCAGGTATTGCCACTTCTTAATCAGGTGAACGCTCAGACAGTGGCTCATATTGCAGGGACTTGTGCCCAGCTTAGGGAGGTGGAAGAATACCTAAAAAAACAGACAGATATTCTCTATCATAGGATTGTAACCAGTGAGAATGGGTTATACTCTGTAGATATAGAGTTGCTAGGTAAAGAGGAACCTGTATTAATCAAACGGGTATTACGGCAAATGATAGGAAACGCTGCTGGAAAGCTTAAGGATATCGAGGAGATTCATGTTTTATCCGTATATGAACTATTAGGTAAGGGAGTTGGAAAGCAACTAAACCTTCCCAATGGTGTTCTTGCCAGATGTGGTTACGATAAACTGGTAATTTTAAAAACAGAGAATGAAGGAATGACTACTTGCCAGAATGTCGTTCAAAGTCTTCCCATTCAGATAAAAGTACCGGGTACTTATGTGTTACCGGAGCTTGGGAAGAAAATAAGCTTTATCTGTATCAAATATGAAAAAAATATGGTGATTCCTAAAAATAGTTGTACGAAATGGTTTGATTATGATAAAATAAAAAATACAATTTTCCTAAGAACTCGTAAGCCAGGGGATTTTATGCAGATTAATAAAGACGGTGGGACTAAGTCACTGAAAGATATCTTTATTAATGCTAAAATACCAAAGGAGCAGAGAAACAATATCCCATTGCTATGTGATGGTGAACATGTAATGTGGATTACAGGAAACCGGATCAGTGAGGCCTATAAGGTGTCATTGGAATCCAAGAAAATACTTGTTGTAGATATAACGGAGGTCTAATATGTCAGATAATATCAGAGTACTCATTTCTGAGGAGGAAGTGTCAAAAAAGATAAAAGTTCTTGCTGAGGAAATCAGTAAGGATTATGAAGGAAAACAGGTTCATTTAATCTGTGTGCTTAAGGGCGGGGTTTTCTTTACCTGCGATTTGGCAAAGTCTATTACAGTTCCTGTAACCTTTGACTTTATGTCAGTTTCTAGCTATGGAGATGCAACTGAAAGTAGCGGAAGAATTAAAATTGTTAAAGATTTAGATGATTCCATTGAAAATAAAGATGTTCTTATTGTAGAGGATATTATTGATTCCGGAAGAACTTTGAGCCATTTGATGGAGTTATTAAAGAATAGAAAACCTAAGAGTATTAAGTTATGTACCTTATTAGATAAACCTAGCAGACGTGTTACAGAAGTGAAGGTAGATTACTGTGGATTTGAAATCCCAGATGAATTCGTAGTGGGATGTGGTTTGGATTACGCTCAACGATATAGAAATTTACCTTATATCGGAGTAGTTGAAAATTAAATTAAATATTAAATAATAAGGTAAAGAGAGGAGGGCTATAGTTGAAAAAACAAATGAGGGGCCTGGGTTTTTATGTCATTATTATTGCAGTTGTTGCGGCTGCTTTGTATATGTCAAGCAACTTTAATAATATTGATAAATCAAGCTATGGCTATCAAAATTTTATTAAAGATTTGAATGATGGCAATATATCTGCTGTCGATATCTATCCTAATGAGGGAAATTCAACTGGCCGTATAGTTGTTCGTATAAATAATGAGTCCAAAAGCTTTTATGTGACAGATGTAAATGAAGTATCTAAGGTGACAAATACCAAGGGGGTTACCTTTCAGGTTCATGATATAGATAAACCGAGCTGGTTTTTGACTAGCGTGCTTCCTCTTCTGATAGGGTTAGTTTTTGTATTTATTTTAATTACGTTTTTAACGAACCAGGCAAGCGGTGGCGGTGGTAACAGCAAGGTGATGAACTTTGGTAAAAGCCGGGCGAAGC
>JAEYRR010000333.1 GCA_023435505.1 Bacillota bacterium
TGCTTCTACTCCCTCGCTATGATCAGTTTACCGAGAAAAAGAGTAAACCATGGAGTTATTCCTTCATTGCGAATACTGCCTCCTTTATTTCCGGCCTTCTGATAGCAAGATGGTTGCCATTCTTCTAATACGAATAACAGGGACTGAGATTACTCTCAGTCCCTGTTACTATTAAGGAAAATACAATTTATTGAAAAGAAAATTAACAAGCTAATCATTAGCCTAATACTACTGTTACCTGATGAGTCTTTCCATCTCCACATACTGGAATGATATTACCAGCTATCTCTTTATCATCTACCACAAGCTTAGCAACACCAGTTGATACATGGTTCGGATTCTCAATGGTAATCTCATATACATCACCACGGAATTCTCTTGTGATTTTATATCCATCCCAGGCTTGAGGTATCGCTGGATCTATCATTAATCCATCGTACTCCGGTTTAATACCAAGAATGTACTGAGAAATCGCTACAAAGTTCCAGGAAGCAGTTCCGGTCAGCCAGGAATTCTTTGCTTCTCCAAAACGTTTTGCATCCTTACCAGCAACCATCTGTGAATATACATATGGTTCTGTTCTATGAATTTCACTATACTCCTCTGTATACGCAGGGGCAATTCTTGTATAGTAGTCAAAAGCCTTATCTCCCCGGCCTACTACTGCCTCTGCACACATTATCCACGCATTGTTATGGCAAAAGATACCGGCATTCTCTTTATATCCACCTGGATAAGTAGAAATCTCACCGTATTCCACATAATACTTTGTAAATGCAGGATTATTCAGTACAAGACCATACTTAGTACCAAGACGTTCCTCAACAGAATCCAAAGCCTGAATGGCTTTACCATCATCCATACCACAGCCGCCCATAATACAGAAGCCCTGAGATTCTATAAAAATCTTACCCTCTTCGTTCTGCTCAGAACCAATTGGTCTTCCATAGTCATCATAAGCACGAATAAACCATTCTCCGTCCCAACCGTCTTTCATGATAACCTGTCTCATCTTGTCAACCTCTGCAAAAGCTCTCTCTGCTTCTGCCGCGTTGCCCATTTTCTCCATTAACTTCGCATACTCTGCGCCTATGTATGTAAACATACCAGCTATCATAACCGATTCTGCCACACGTCCATCTTTGGAGGTAGAAGTCTGGAAGGATTCACCCGGTTCTGTTGAGAAACAGTTCAGGTTCAGACAGTCATTCCAATCAGCACGACCAATCAGTGGAAGTCCATGAGGTCCCAAATTATTAATTACATGGTCAAAGCTTCTTTTTAAGTGATCAGCTAGTGGAGTAGCTGTACTCATATCATTATCAAATGGAGTCATTACATCCAGAATGGAGTAGTCTCCTGTCTCTTTTATGTAAGCTACAACAGCTAAAATAAGCCATAAAGGATCATCATTGAAATTGCCGCCAATGGCGTCATTACCCTTCTTCGTAAGTGGCTGATACTGATGATATGCACCACCATCTTCTAACTGGGTAGAGGCCAAATCAATAATTCTCTCCCTTGCTCGATCTGGAATCTGATGTACAAAACCAAGTAAATCCTGGTTGGAATCCCTGAATCCCATTCCACGTCCTACACCGGACTCAAAATAAGAAGCACTTCTGGATAGGTTAAAGGTAACCATACACTGATATTGGTTCCATACGTTCACTTGACGGTTTAATTTCTTATCCTCAGATTCAATGGAATATTTGGAAAGTAGTTTGTCCCAATGTGCCGCCAATTCCTCAAAAGCCTGATCCACAGCCTCTACAGTGGCAAACTTCTGAATCATTGCTTCGGCTTTCTTCTTATTAATTACACCACCTGATTCCCATTTCTCCTCAACAGGATTCTCTACATAACCAAGAACGAAGATCAGTTCTTTCTTCTCTCCTGGCTCTAGAGATATCTCAATGCAATGAGAAGCACAAGGTGACCAACCATCAGCTACTGAGTTTCTGGACTTACCCTCCACTACAACCTGAGGATTACTAAATCCATTATATGTACCGATAAAACTCTCTCTATCCGAATCAAATCCGCTAATAGGAGCATTTACAGAATAGAATGCATAATGATCACGGCGCTCTTTATATTCTGTCTTATGATAAATAACAGAACCTTTCACCTCTACTTCTCCAGTATTGAAGTTACGCTGGAAGTTACGATCATCATCATCAGCATTCCAGAGACACCACTCTACAAAGGAAAATAATTTAACATCTTTCTTTGTATTTCCTTCGTTCTCCACTACTACTTTTTGAACCTCGCAGTGATAGTTAAGAGGAACAAAATAAGTAACTTTGGTAGAAATACTATTTTTCTTTCCGTTAATGGTCGTATAACCCATACCATGACGGCATTCGTAAAAATCTAAGTCTTTTCGTGCTGGGGACCATCCTGGACTCCAGAACTCTCCATTGTCATATAGATAGAAATAGTGTCCACCGCCTAAATCAAGGGGAACGTTGTTATAACGAAATCGGGTGATTCTTCTTAATTTTGCATCCTTGTAAAAACTATAACCACCTGAAGTATTGGAAATAATGGTAAAGAACTCTTGGGAGCCTAGGTAGTTAATCCATGGATATGGTGTAGTTGGTGTAGCAATCACATATTCTTTGTTTACATCATCAAAATAACCAAATTTCATTTTTTATCTCCTTTCATTTTTGTTATCTCTTTTCATTACGAAAATCTTTCGAACCAAAAATACATTTCTGATCCTGTATAGAAATTATATTAATACCATTATTATATGCTACATAGTCTTCTATTTCAATAAGCTACATTCACAAAAAGCAAAAGATTTGCCTAGCCTTTATTCATTAGTATTACGAAACTACGTACGAAAACCTATAGAATGTTCAAACTTACAACGAAACTTACTTCGAAACTTATTATGAAGCATTTTTTACTGTATATAAATTGGAGTAAAATCATCACTGTCGGAACATAGTAGCCCACCATATTCTTGTATCCAGTAGTTCACATAGCCCACCAGCTCATTTAAAGCATCTTCTTCCACAGTAATTGCATATACACTTTTTACTTCTCTTTCTGCCATGAACTTTAAGTCTTCCTCATCCTCCATATACTCAGTCAAAGTTTCCACGTCTGCGATGAGTCCACTAGGCAGATTGAGTTCCATAATGCCTATCTCCGGCCATACATGTATCTCTTCTAGCTTGTCCATAAGAGGTGTCTCTAAATCCTTTACACTGACTTCCTGTTTTGCCATATATAGAAGCTCCAGGTTTTTACTTCTTTTCATCTCGTTTTTGTTTGTATTATTCTTCTTTCCCATAATTCCCTCCGATACACTCTAATACTATCTATTATATGGAATGACACAGATTTTTAAGCACATTCAACTTCTTTCTACATTTTATCTAAGTTTTGTCCTTTCGTCTACTAAATAACATTATATATTTTAATAAATCAATTTGTTCGTATTTATTCGATTTATGTTGACGTAAAACTTTGAACTCTTTATACTATTATATGGTAATTTAATACGATCTTATGAGAAAGTGGAGGTTCTATATGGAAAAGAGTTTTAGTCAAAAGATACTTTTGGGTATTCAACATGTTCTTGCAATGTTTGGTGCCACTGTTTTAGTTCCTATGTTAACTGGTCTTAATGCCTCTATCACATTAATCTGTGCAGGCTTAGGAACATTGCTGTTCCATTCTGTTACAAAGAGAAAGGTTCCTGTATTCTTAGGTTCCAGTTTTGCATTTATGGGTGCTATGCAATATGTTCTCTGGAATGGTGTAGGAGAAACAGTGGAACGTTCAAATGCAAATATTGTACTTGATAATCTTGCAAAAGTAAAAGGTGCATTAATAATAGCCGGTCTTATCTATGTACTCTTTGCAATTCTAATCAAAGTAATCGGCTACCAAAAAATCACAAAAATATTACCTCCTATTGTTACAGGTCCTATGATCATTGTAATTGGTCTTCGTTTATGTACCAGTGCAACTAGTAATGCATTCTTTAAGGAAGGTAACTTTGACCCAATGTATGCTTTAGTTGCTTTTATAGTAATCCTAATTATTATTGGAATCTCTGTATTTGCCAAAGGTTTCTTAAATCTTATGCCTATCTTAATAGCATTGGTAGTTGGCTATATTCTTTGTATCCCTCTTGGCATCCTAGATACGACGAAATGGGGAGATGCTTTTAGTAGCGCTTCCTTCCTATCCTTTACTGATCGTCATATTCTTGATCAGCTTCTAGAACTTCCTAAGTTTGATTTAGATGCTATCTTAGCAATTGCTCCAATTTCCCTTGTTACAATTATTGAGCACGTTGGTGATATCACAACAAATAGTGCTGTTGTAGGAAAAGATTTTATAGCAGATCCTGGTGTACATCGTACTTTAATCGGTGATGGATTAGCAACTGCTATGGCAGGTTTATTTGGCGGACCAGCTAACACAACCTATGGGGAAAATACTGGTGTACTTGCAGTAACAAAGAATTATGATCCTAGCTGTTTAAGAATCGCAGCCATATTTGCAGTAGTCCTTGGTGTATTCGGAAAATTGGGAACAGTTATTCAACAGGTTCCAGGTCCAGTTAGTGGTGGTATTAGTATCGTATTATTTGGTATGATTTCTAGTGTTGGTGTACGTATATTAATCAATAACAAAGTGGATCTATCTAATAGCAGAAACCTTATGATTTCTTCCTTAATCCTCGTTCTAGGTATTGGTGTAGATAAGATTGTCATTCCAAACACAGATGATTTATCCATATCCGGTCTTGCTATTGCAGCTATACTTGGTATCATCTTTGCTGCGGTTCTTCCTGAGAAGGAAAGTACTGATCCAGCTGCAAAGAAGGAATCTATAGAATAAAGTTAAATCTTACGTTTTCATTATAATTTACAAACAGAATTCTAAAAAATCTGTCAATATTCCGAATCTTATTTGGATTTCATTGACAGATTTTCTTTGCTTTGATAACATTTTTAGTAGTAGAATAAATACAACAATAACTAAAGAATGTCTCTACATAGATATATAAATCAGAAAGGCCAGAAGACATGACAGATACGAACCAAAGTAATAGTGAAACTCCATATATATACCATACTCCTTCTTCGTCCTACAACTATCCGAATAAACCCTATGAACCATTTCCTCAAGAGAAACCCAAAAAACTCAAAAATGAACACCGGTATAAGCTAATTGGAGTAGTTACCCTAGGTATTGTCTTGGTTTTCCTAGGGCTATTCTTATCCTATAAATACATTCCATCTGTACAGCGGTTTATCATCATGAATTTTAATGGAACCGATAAATACTATCTCTACATAGAAAATGACAACCTAAAGGAAACTATCTCTTCCCTGTCTCAAATACTCGAAGAGTCCTGTATTGCAGCCAAGAACCTTCCCGATGCTTCTGTCCCATTAAAAGGTTCCATTGATTTAAATATAGATTCTGGTTTATTGAAACAGGCAGGAAAGCCAATGCACTTAGGTCTTTCCTTTACTTATGATACAAAAAAGGATTTAAGCCATACCTCCTGGAAGCTTTTCAGTGAAGGTACTGATCTATTGGCCTTTGACTACTTACAAAATACTAAAAATAAATATCTTTTATTTCCACAGCTCGGTCAACAATATATAGACATTACAAAACTTCTTTCTGTATTTATCAGTAATACAGAGGACTTTAACGTCACAGGAGATCCATCATCTTCTTCCATGACCAGTTCTTATTTAAACAATCAAGAACTTTTTATAAACCTCTTCAGAACCCTAGATAAAGGAATGCTTTGTAATCTTTTAGATCGCTATGGTAACAGCTTATTGGATGGGCTTTCACAATACAGTACGATTGATTTAGTGAAAGGAGTTAATCTGGATCTATCGCAATATATTCCGGATGAGGACGACAAATCTAAAGCCTTAACCCTCTTTTGTGACGAGTTCACAATCAGTATAACAGAGCAAGATGCTTTAACCATTTTGCAGAATCTGATAGAATTACTGAAAAATGATAAGGAATTAATGCAATTAGTAGAAGCATCCGGTGTAGATAGCTTTTATTTCAAAGCAGCCATCGCCTATATCAGTGTCGAGTTACAGTCTCAAAAATCCAGTAACAAAGAACCATTAGTCAAGATGAAGGTATATACTCATAAAAATGATATTGTATTCCGGCAAATTGATTTTGGTAAGGAGGCTGCCTACCAGCTAATTCTTTCCTCTTACGAGAGTGGAGATTATCATTTTCTCTATACTCATTTTCAAAATAAAGGCAATAGCTCTGAAGACCTCTCCCTTTGTATCACTTATAATTTAGGTAAACTCGGCGCATATGGAGTGGGATATGCTACAATATTTGACGATACTCTTTTTATAAAAATAAATAACCTTTCTTATAAGGGCAATAAATATTCTGCTCTACCTATTGGTGCTCTCACCATTATGGTAGAAGACAGTTCTACTGCATCCGGATGGAGCGATACGGTTATTACTTATGAAGGAACCCAAGAAAAGGATACACAAAAGGCCTCCATTCTATTTAATAATAAAACCAGAAACCTTATAAACCTTAACTTTATCTTTGAGCCCTACGAGAGCGATGGTTTTTTGATGCCGGGCGAGAATGCAACGATTATCTCAAGTATGGATCGTATGCAGATGAAACAGTATTTGGAGAACTCCTCAATTCAATCTGTTTTAGACAGCTTTAACTCTCAGTTTTCTATTACTATAGATAAAGAAGATTTAATTCTCTCTTTTTTGACTTTCTTAGATCAAAATGTATATAGTTTAAAGAGTAAAGGAGAAAACAATGAATAAATGGTTTAGCTGGCGTTCTGCAGATAGACAGGATGTCAATCTTAAATATCAAAAGAAGGATGAACCGGATAAGCAAATAGAAGCAATGGAGCGCTATCTTGTACAACTAAAAGCTAAAAATTCTCCTAAAACTGTCAACAAGATCTCTCGTAAACTAATTCTTTTCTTTGGTGGATGTACTGCTCTGGCCATTGGTGTTTCCCTTTTCTTCCTATATGGTAGAGGAAGGATAGGTAACTCAGAGATGTCTGACGCTCCCCATACTAAGGATACTTATATTGCCCTTGAGAACTCCTACGCTGAGTCATTTGACACTTTTTTAAGCAAAGGCATGGGAATTATTGAGAACTTAAAGGAAAAAAACACACATTTTACAGGAAATATGGGTATTAATTTTATCAATCAGTACATTAATGCAGTTCCAAAATTCTCCTATGGGATTGACGGTTACCTTACCAAGGATTTTATTTCTGCTAATCTGGACCTGACATTAAACAAAGTACCCATTGTTTCTAATACCTACTATACACCGTCAGGGTCTGATAGTGATTATTTCTATATTCCTGAATACAGCCGAAAACCTATTAAAACGGAGCTTATTAATCCGGATAGTAATGTTGCCGGAATCCAGTATCTGTTTTCCCTTTACCCACTCATCAAAAAATACTATATTCAAGCAATTGAGAAACTATCCAAGGAGGCAAATCTAACCTATAAGGAAGATGTAGAATATAAAGTAGGAAGTCTTTCCTCTACTTGTAATGCCTATCAGCTTACACTTACAAGACAACAAGTTGTAGACATAATCGCGGACATCTTCTGGGACCTTTCCAAAGACAAAAAAATTACGGAGCCAAATTCCAAGATGGAGGATTTAGTCCAAGGTTTTTTTACCAAAGCCTTAGTTTCTTTATCGATGAATATAGAACCTTTAGAATCGATGATCAGTATGACAGTATACGTTAAGGATAATGAGATTTTAGGAAGGACCATTGAAGTTCTAGACGGGGATATATCCACCTCTTCTTTATTTATAGGTTCCTTACAGGTTGACAACGAATATGCCTTTGATATCTATGAACAAGATATTACCGATTCCAATGTTGATCAGACCAAGCTCTTCAACCTTTATGTACATAATTTTAATCATACATACAGCGGATCTTTCTCCTATTCCAACATAAATGGGACATTTTCCAAGGTCAAAGTTGCCTCTGAAGATTGCCTTTTCCCGATAAGTGGAGAACTGAATGTCAAATATCGATTAGATGAGAGTACCAACAGAACTTCTAAGACCATATCTCTTAAAGTTATGAGTTTCAAAGACAAATTACAGTTAACGGGCTCCATATCATATGCTGATGTTATTAGTGAAACGGGGGCTTCCTACTATGACAACACACTCTGTGTGACCGATATAAATATTACGGCCGAACCAGTTGAGCAGGTAAATTATACTCCACCTGAAACAGATTCCCATAACGTTATCAGCAATTGGGAAGATCTGGCCAAAGACTTATCTGATCAACCGATTGAGAATTTGATGAATCTCTACTGCAAAGCGTTTAACAGTAACACCAGATATACTCATAACAAGGCCATTGAAAGTATACAGAACGGGAATCTCTATTCTTTTATACCAGATATCTCCTCTATGCTTAGGTATAGTATCAACGGAGAATCCTATTATAATATATACGAAGACTGGAATAATGGATCTAATGGAACAATCGATTATATTGGAGATTATTGGACGGGTATAAACGCTTCAGAGTTCCCAGATATTGATTTCACTGACAAAAATGTTCTTAAGAACTTATCATATGCTGCTCCTATAAATACTTTCACTACTACCGCGGATGACTCTACAGATAAAATAATCAGGCTCTTCAAAGAAAGATTAGATAAAGATTTTAAAATAGATGATGAACAGAACCAAAATGATGTTACTGTTTACGGAAATGTTTTTACAGGAAAAAAGGAATATTTTGTTTCGAGTTACATATTTTTATACAATTTAAATTCATCTATGGTTGATTATGATGTCCAAAATGATTTGATATACATACAATATGACCACCTTTCAGGAAAAATATTAAGTATTTACGCGGAATTTCCAAACTCTAATATATTACCGGATGATTTTAGAGAGATTGCTTGTGAATTAGCGCATATAATCGACCCTCAACGAACAGCTTCTGCATATCTTAGGGAAATGTCTGGTGATACTGAGTTCACCGGTAGCTTTAAAGACAAAACAGGGGCAACATCATTTACGACGTCTTCTTCTCCTGGATATGGAGAAAACAATGAACCATACTATATTCATTTTATATCCCTATCTCGAGAAAATTTTGAATAATTTTCCAAAAAATATTTGACATTACAAATCAGCGATGTATAATAGGAACATAAACAAAGGCGTTTCTTCTAACAGTAAGAAATGCCTTTTTTTTATAGAAGGGAATAAGAAGGAGGTAGTATTTATGAAGAAACTTGAAATGATCATAAAGCCTGAAAAGCTAGAAGACCTAAAATCCATTCTAGACGGTTGTAAAGCAAATGGTATCATGATATCCAACATTATGGGTTATGGTAACCAAAAAGGCTTTAAGCAGGTATACCGCGGTTCGGAATACAGTGTAAACCTTTTACCAAAGGTAAAAGTGGAAACTGTTGTACCTGACGATATCTCCGAGCTCATTATTGATAAGGTGGTTAAGGAGATTAATACCGGTAGCTATGGCGACGGTAAGATCTTTATTTACAATGTTGAGGATGCCGTTCGTATTCGTACCGGTGAACGTGGAACAAACGCACTATAAACATCATAAGACTAAATTCTATTATCAATGGAGATAATCTGTATGCTTTGGCATGGGTTATCTCTTTTTTGATGATAGAATCATTTGATGTTTATTTAGAGGGGATCCCCTTAATCCCTTCTAAACTAATATCAACCCTTTAATAGCAACAAGGAGAACCGCCGTTCACCCTTACGGCGGTTCTCCTATTTTTACTCTTTTTTATCAACCAAATATTTTTTAAATATTTCATATTTAGTTTCTTTCCATTAGCCAAACCCTATGTTATACTAATCCTATGTTCGCATTTTAACGAAACAATAAACACAAAAGGATTACTAAAGGAGTGTAACATATGGCAAAAAAAACTACATTAGGGGACGATGCTGCAATTTATCAAAAAAGAGCCCCTGAAAAGGAACGAGTTAAGCTTAAAGGATTATCTTTTAAAAAGAAATTAGAATACCTAAAAGATTATTATCTGAAAGCTGTCATAGCTGGCGGGGTTACTCTCTCGGTTATAATTTATATGATTGTAATGCTGGTAATTCCAAAGGATGAAGTTGTATTACGGCTGGTAGCAATAAATGATACATACAGCGAAGAGGATTCCAACGCTCTAATTGAAGGCTTTGGTAAGACCATAAATTATAACCCAGACAAAGAAGATATTAGTATTGAAGACGGAGTAATTATAGATCCAGAACGTCCAAATTCTAATGTTCAGGATAAGATAACCGTCTATACTGTTGCCGGTACTCTGGATGTAATTATTGCAGACGAAGATATGTTTACCATCTATGCTAAGAATGGGTTCTTCTGTGATCTTTCGGAGGTGCTCTCTACAGAAGAATTTAAAACCTTATCAAAGGATCTGTTTTATGAAAAAATGAATGTTGTTGACGATGATAACGAGGCTTCGGATACAACTTCTATCCAGAATTCTAATACTCCAAAGGCTTATGGTATATGTCTGGATGACAGCTCTATATACACCAACATGTCCACTTGGTACAAGAATCAAAAACAAAATGGAGCCTCTGTACCTTACTATATTGGGATATTAAACACTTCTTCACAAAAAGAAAATGCAGTAGCCTTTATTAATTACTTAAAAGGGCTATAATAAAAAGCAGTTGCTTTATAGCAGCTGCTTTTTATTAACTCTTTATTCTTAAACTAATTTATTTTGCACTAATTAATCCCTTAGCAACTAAGAGCTCAGCTGTTAAAACTCCACCGCCTGCTGCACCACGTACTGTATTGTGAGAAAGACCTACAAACTTGTAGTCAAATACAATATCCTCACGAAGACGTCCCATAGAGATTCCAAACCCATTTTCATAATCAACATCTAAGGCAACCTGTGGACGGTTATCTTCTTCTAAGTATTGAATGAACTGCTTTGGCGCACTTGGAAGATTCAGCTCCTGTGGAAGTCCCTTATACTCTCTCCAGGCCTTAATAATCTGTTCTTTCGTTGGTTTTTTCTCAAAAGAAACAAATACAGCTGCAGTATGGCCATCTAAAACAGGAACACGGATACACTGTGTTGTAATAACAGGTCCCTCAGCCTTAACGATCTTACCATCTACAACCTTACCCCAGATTCTTAAAGGTTCCTGCTCTCTCTTTTCTTCTTCTCCACCAATATATGGAATGATATTACCTTCCATCTCTGGCCAGTCTTTAAAGTTCTTGCCTGCACCAGAAATTGCCTGATAGGTAGTCGCTACTACCATCTTAGGCCCAAATTCTCTTAAGGCATGTAAAGCTGGAGCATAGCTCTGAATAGAGCAATTTGGTTTTACAACAATAAAACCTTTCTTTGTACCAAGACGTTCTTTTTGTGCCTCTAACACTTCAAGATGTTCAGGGTTTAGTTCAGGTACAAGCATAGGAACATCAGGAGTCCATCTATGTGCGCTGTTATTGGATACAACAGGAGTCTCAGACTTCGCATATGCTTCTTCAATAGCCTTAATCTCATCCTTGGTCATATCTACTGCACTAAAAACAAAATCAACCTGTTTACTGACATGCTCTACATCATTAACATTTAAAACCATCATGTTTTTCACTGCTTCAGGCATTGGAGTGCTCATCTTCCATCTTCCGCCTACAGCTTCCTCATACGTCTTCCCTGCACTTCTAGGGCTTGCAGCAACTGCTGCTACCTGAAACCAAGGATGATTATCCAATAATGCAATAAATCTTTGGCCAACCATACCAGTTGCCCCTAGAATACCTACTTTTAACTTATCCATTCTATTCACCTCATTTAATTAGACAAATATTCTATGTAATTGCCTTCTCTTAGAAGGCATTCTTATAATGTGTATTTCTACGGCGAACATTTGTCTGTCTAGTACATAATAATATACGTTTTACTCTAAAAATGCAACAAAATTTTTACAATATAATAAATTTTGGTACTATTGAATAATAGATGCTAAAATACAAAAGTAACTTTGGTAATTCTGTTAAGGGTATACATGGCTATACAATCTGTTACATCTCTCCAAATAGGAATCTAGCAGTTCGTCCAACGCTAGAAGAGAGTCCACTTCGTTTACCATACTTCTAAGACGTGCCGATTCCGGATAGCCTGCAGTATACCAGGCTACATGCTTACGCATTTCCCGTATGCCAAGATATTCGCCCTTATAGTGTACTTGAAGTCTTCCATGACGTCTGATCATGTCAACCACTTCCTTAACCGATGGTTTAGGCAGAGTCTCACCTGTCTCTAGATAGGTCTTAAACTGGGAAAATAGCCATGGATTACCCCGCACTCCTCTGGCAATCATAATACCATCGCAGCCTGTATGATCCAAAAGCCGTTTAGCTGTCTCTGGTGAGGTCACATCTCCATTGCCGAAGACTGGTATAGAAACCGCCTCCTTCACCCTTGCTATCACATCCCAGTCTGCCTTA
>JAEYRR010000362.1 GCA_023435505.1 Bacillota bacterium
TAGTTGTTGACCATATTGATCATGCCATAGCATTACAGAGAAAATATCAATACTCCCTTAGAATTGTCACTGTGGAAGGGGATATGATGAATCCTGGTGGCTCAATGTCTGGTGGTGCCTACAAGAATTCTAGTAATTTATTGGGTAGAAGAAGGGAAATTGAAGAAATTAAGGACTCAATATCCGATCTGGAAGAAAAGATTCATGAACTCCAGCGCATATTATCAGAGAAAGAAGTAGAAAAACAGACATTGGAAGCGGAATTAGCGGAAAATGAGAATCTAATACATCAGTCAAATCTCTCTTTGAATACAGAAAAATTGACCTTAAACCAGACGAAAGTAGATATCAAAAATGTGGAGCATGATTTTGAGGATATTCAGGCAGAAAATGCTGAGATTGAGAAGCAAGCGAAGGAACTTACCGATAATCTAGCTTCCTTACAGGATGATCTTCAAAAAAATCAGGCTAAATCAGATGAGAATGATAAGATTATAGCTACTCTTTCTGAGGAAGTTAATGAGAAACGAAAGGACCACAGTGATGTTACGTCTAAGTTATCTGATTTAAAAATAGCGTTATCCAATCAGGAGCAGACCATAGAGTTCCATATGGAAAACATGTTCCGTGTTAAGGAGGAGCTTGCCCGTCTGGTTGAAGAGAAAAAGACAACATTATCTTCAATTGAAGAATGTGTGAAGACAATGCAAGAAAGAGAGCAGAATATAGTCAGTATTCAGCATGAGATAGAGGAAAGTTCTTCTAAAATTGAGCTGTGTACCAAAGAGATAAACTCTTTATCTGCCAAAAAAGAAGAAATTAATACTCAACATAAGGATTTCTTTAAAAAGCGTGAAGAATTATCTGCACGAATTAATACTTTAGACAAAGAGTGCTTCCGTCTTTCTAGCAATATCGAAAAAATTGACGATCAATTGACCAATATTGTCAATTATATGTTTGATGAATATGAAATTACTTATAGTGATGCCATTTCCCTCCGCTCAGAAGAGACCTATTCTTTAACTCATATTAAGAAACTGATTGCAGAGGTAAAAGCGAACATAAAAAGTCTCGGTGATGTCAACATTAATTCCATTGAGGATTATAAGCATACAATGGAACGCTATGAATTACTAAAAACTCAGCATGATGACATTGTAAAAGCGGAAGAGATACTGCTTGGAATCATTGAAGAACTGGATATAGAGATGAGAAAGCAGTTTGAAGAGAAATTTGCGCTGATCAAAGCACAGTTTGATAAAGTGTTCAAGGAAATGTTTGGTGGTGGTAAAGGTACTCTGGAACTAGTGGAGGAAGAAGATTTACTGGAAGCCGGCATCCGTATCAATGCCCAGCCACCTGGAAAGAAACTTCAGAATATGATGCAATTATCTGGTGGAGAGAAGGCCCTAACGGCTATTAGTTTACTTTTTGCCATTCAGAACTTAAAACCATCTCCATTCTGTCTTCTAGATGAGATCGAGGCAGCTCTCGATGAATCAAATGTAGATCGCTATGCCAGATATTTAAAGAAATTGACTGGCAAGACGCAGTTTATTATTATTACACACAGAAGAGGTTCCATGGCTATGTCAGATCGTCTGTACGGTATTACGATGCAGGAAAAAGGAGTTTCTACTCTAGTATCTGTAAACCTAATTGAAAATCAACTGGAAAAGTAGAGTTTATAGTGTTATATTAATAGAATAAATTTAAATGAGGTGTTTTATGGCAGAGAAGAAAGGATTTTTTGGTCGTTTAGTGGCTGGACTATCCAAAACAAGAACAAGTATTTTATCCGGAATTGATCATATTTTCAGTGGTTTTACCAGTATCGATGAGGATTTCTATGAAGAATTGGAAGAAATTCTAATTATGGCGGATCTTGGTGTGTCTACTACCAATTCCATTATTGAATCCTTACAGGAAAAGGTAAAGGAGCAGAAAATAAAAGATCCAAAAGAATGCAAGGATCTTTTAATCCAAAGTATTAAGGAACAGATGCAGGTAAGTGATACTGCTTATGAATTTGAGAATAGAAAGTCTGTTATTCTATTAATTGGTGTAAATGGAGTAGGAAAAACTACGTCTGTAGGTAAGCTAGCTGCCCAATTCAAGGCAATGGATAAAAAAGTGTTAGTTGCGGCTGCGGATACCTTCCGTGCGGCTGCTATTGAACAGCTGACAGAGTGGACAAACCGTGCCAAAGTAGATATCATTGCCCAACAAGAAGGTTCTGATCCTGCAGCGGTAGTATTTGATGCCGTCAGTGCTGCCAAATCCCGCAATATCGATGTGCTTTTATGCGATACCGCAGGAAGACTTCATAACAAAAAAAATCTTATGGAAGAACTGCGTAAGATCAATCGTATCATAGAAAGAGAATATCCAGATGCTTATCAGGAGACTCTGATTGTGTTAGATGCTACCACTGGACAAAATGCCATGGTTCAAGCTAGACAGTTTCGTGAGGTTGCAGACATCGATGGTATCATTCTGACCAAACTAGATGGTACTGCAAAAGGTGGAATTGCTATTTCTATCCAGTCTGAAATGGGCATTCCTGTTAAATATATAGGTGTAGGTGAAGGAATCGATGATTTACAGAAATTCAATGCAGATGATTTTGTAAATGCATTATTTGACATCAAAGATTCTGAAGCTTAATTCATCTGCCAGAAGTAAATTTACTTCTGGGTACATATATATGAAGAAGCATGTAACATAAGGACTTATTTCATTTATTATCAGAAATCCCCAACTTCCTTTTGGAATCCCGTATCCTTTTATGACGGGTGAGAATTTCTGCTATAATAGAATAAAACCAAAGGAGAAATTTATATGATGACATTGGAAAGGTTTGAGGAAGCAACTGAGGTAGTAAAAAAAGTAATTAATCGCACGAAACTTATTTACAGTGAATATTTTACGGAGACTACTGGTAACAAAGTATATTTTAAGCCGGAAAATATGCAGTATACTGGAGCGTATAAAGTAAGAGGTGCCTATTATAAGATTAGCACACTATCTGAGGAAGAACGTTCCAAAGGATTGATAACCGCATCAGCAGGGAATCACGCACAGGGTGTTGCATACGCTGCGAAGTTATATAATGCTAAAGCTACCATAGTAATGCCTACAACGACCCCTTTAATTAAAGTAAATCGTACCAAAAGCTATGGAGCAGAGGTAATCCTTTACGGTACTGTTTACGATGAGGCCTGTGAACATGCTATAAATTTGGCAAAAGAGCATGGTTATACCTTTATCCATCCTTTTGATGACGAAGTTGTTGCTACCGGACAGGGCACCATAGCAATGGAAATCTTTAAAGATCTCCCTACGGTAGATATTATCTTAGTTCCAATCGGTGGTGGCGGCCTAGCTGCCGGAGTATCAACTTTGGCAAAGCAGCTTAACCCAAATATTAAGGTCATAGGGGTAGAACCTGCCGGAGCAAATTGTATGCAGGAATCCTTAAAAGCTGGTAAGGTGGTTTCTCTTCCAATGGTAGAAACGATTGCAGATGGTACTGCTGTTAAGACTCCTGGATCCAAAATCTTCCCTTACATACAAAAAAATATCGATGAGGTTATTACCGTTGATGATCAAGAGTTGATTGTATGTTTTCTAGATATGGTGGAAAATCATAAAATGATTGTAGAAAATTCCGGTTTATTATCCGTTGCAGCTCTAAAAAAACTGGATTGTAAGAATAAAAAAGTGGTTTCTGTATTAAGTGGTGGTAATATGGACGTAATCACTATGTCCTCAGTGGTACAACATGGTCTGATTGAGCGTGGTCGTGTATTTACCGTATCTGTATTACTTCCTGATCGCCCTGGTGAATTGCTGAATGTAGCCAGTATTATAGCCAAAGAACAAGGGAATGTCATTCGTCTAGATCATAATCAGTTTGTAAGCATCAATCGTGCCAGTGCTGTGGAATTATCCATTACCATGGAAGCATTTGGCCATGAGCATAAAAACCATATTGTAAAAGCATTGAAAAATGCAGGCTATACGCCTAAAATAGTTCAGCCAAAGAATGTTTATTGATATGTTATAACGAATGAGAAAAGTGTCTTCGAAGATAGAATTGTATCCTGCAATCCATTTGTTGAAGACACTTTTTTTGATACCTAAAATTATTGGTAACAAAGGAAAGGGAGTGAAGTATGATGTCAAATATAAGCAAAATTCTTGCATATAACAATGAATTGATTAAAAAAGGGAAGTGTATCAGTGGGCTTTGTGATAGAATGCCTAAGAAAAAACTGGCTATTCTTACTTGCATGGATGCCCGACTTATTGAGCTACTCCCCACTGCATTGGGAATTAAAAATGGAGATGTACTCATGATTAAGACTGCAGGAGCAAGGCTCACAGGACCTTTTGACAATTCTGTTAGAAGTCTACTTATAGGAATTACAGAACTTGGGGTGGAAGAAATCATGGTAATCGGCCATACTGATTGCGGTGCTGCGGGAATTAGTGCCAATAGAATAATTACTAAACTTCTACAGCGTGGAATTCAAAAGAAAGCGATAGATTCATGTGAGATAGAGTATGACAAATGGCTCAGCGGCTTTAATAGTGTGGAGAGTGATGTGGCGGCCACTGTAAAGAGTCTTTGCATACATCCCCTCATTCCAAGTAATCTATCTATTAGTGGATATGTCATTGATATTAAAACCGGTGAACTTGCAATGGTGGAAAAAGGAGAGATGAGGCCTTAGGTCTTATTTTATATGTATTGGTACCATTCATACAGTGGTTTTATGTATCTTTTAAGATATTTTCTTTTTATTACACAGTTATCATGTTAAAACTTATACTTTTTTACACTTTTATCGTATGATTTACAATAGTAATCTCGAAAGTAATAAGTTCTTTTCATCATTTTCTTATTATGTTAGAATACCTTATGTGGTATCCATTACATTATAAATATGTCAGAATTGACTATAATTAGTTATTGACATCACTTGTAAAATGTATTAGGATATACTTAAAAATAGAACATTCGTTCGTGTTAAAAGGAGAGGTACCATGGTGAAAGATCAGAATAAATTAAAGGCTTTAGAATCTGCCCTTGCACAGATAGAGAAGCAGTATGGCAAAGGTTCTGTTATGAAATTAGGGGACAATGATAGCCATATGAATATTGAGACTGTTCCAACAGGATCTCTTAGCCTGGATATTGCACTTGGTCTTGGCGGAGTTCCTAAGGGAAGAATTGTTGAGGTATATGGACCAGAATCCAGTGGTAAGACAACAGTAGCCTTACATATGGTTGCTGAGGTTCAGAAGAGAGGCGGTATTGCAGGATTCATCGATGCAGAACATGCACTTGATCCAGCATATGCAAAGAATATAGGTGTTAATATTGACGAATTATATATTTCACAGCCAGATAATGGTGAGCAGGCGCTAGAGATTACAGAAACCATGGTTCGTTCTGGTGCTATCGATATTGTTATTGTGGACTCAGTAGCGGCATTAGTACCAAAGGCTGAGATTGATGGTGATTTGGGAGATTCTCATGTGGGTCTTCAAGCTAGATTGATGTCACAGGCACTTCGTAAATTAACAGCTGTCATCAGTAAATCTAACTGTATTGTAATTTTTATCAACCAGCTTCGTGAGAAAGTTGGTGTAATGTTTGGTAACCCTGAGACGACAACAGGCGGTAGAGCATTGAAATTTTACTCCTCCATCCGTATGGATGTCAGAAGAATCGAGACACTAAAGCAGTCTGGAGAATTTGTAGGTAATAGAACAAGAGTTAAGGTAGTAAAGAATAAGATTGCTCCTCCTTTCAAAGAAGCGGAG
>JAEYRR010000390.1 GCA_023435505.1 Bacillota bacterium
TTCAATCACGTCATCAAAATGATGTCCTAGTGCAATCTTATTACATCCCAATTTTCTTGCTTCTTTATATAGATATCCTCTTCTCATTCTGGCACAAAGATAGCAAGGACTATCATCAATCTCTGCCACTACATCAAAAATAGAGGTCTCAAACATCTTTAACGGAATATTTAAAATCTTTGCATTGTTAATAATCGTCTGTCGGTTAATCTCATTATATCCGGGATTCATGCATAGAAATTCTATGTCAAAATGCATTTGTCCATGCCTCTGTAACTCCTGCATACATTTCGCAAGAAGCATGGAGTCCTTCCCTCCGGAGATACAGACTGCTATCTTATCCCCTTCTTCAATCATTTTGTAATTTTTTATACCCTTAACAAATTGTACCCATATTTCTTTACGAAATCTCTTTATAAGACTTCTTTCTATTTCTTGAAAACGTTCCATTTTATCTTATAAACCTTTCTAATGCGATCTTTATACTTATTCTTTATAACTTCTTTTCCTCTGTAATCTCCCTAACAGCCTCTATAGTCTTCTGCACCTGCTCTTCAGTCACGAGATGACTGATACTGATACGAAATGAGCTTAAGGCATTCTTTCGGTCACGGCTTACTGCATAGACTGCCCGGGAAGGGGTATTCGGTACGGAACAGGCTGATTTGGCGGATACTAGGATACCTTTCTCCTCCATCGCTTGTCGCATTGCCTCTGCTTTGATTCCCTTAACACTAAGGTTTAGAATAAAGGGATAGCTTTTCTCTGTACTATTGATGCGAACCTGTGGCAACTTAGAAAGTCCCTGGCGAAGTACCCCATTTAGGTTCTCTACATAGTGATAGCGTATATCAAGATTCTTTGTCGCTAAGGCAAGTGCCTTTTCTAACGCCACTGCATTTGCTAGGTCCGGTGTCCCGCTTCGGTATAGGGAAGTACTGGCTCCTCCATGAATCAGGGGCTCCAAGATGACTCCCTCTTTCTTTATTAACACCCCGGCTCCATTAAGACCATAAAATTTATGAGGAGCAAAGGTCATCAAATCTACATCCGCAGTATCCACGGGAATCTTTCCAACTGCCTGAGTTGCATCCGTATGAAAATGGCAGTTCGGATACTGTTTTAACAACCTACCTATCTCTTCAATGGGCTGTACTACACCTAGTTCACTATCTACATATCCAATGGTCACTAAGATGGTATCCTGACGGAGTAGTTCCCGTAAGTGAGCCAAATCTATTGTCCCATCTGGTAAGATATCCAGTAAATCAATCTCATAGCCAAGACTCTGCAGATAGGTCAGCGCTCCACTAACAGCTGAGTGTTCCAACCCTGTTGATATAATATGCTTTCCGTATTGACGATAAGATCTGGCAATTCCCTTTATGGCAAGGTTATTAGCCTCACTTGCTCCAGAAGTCATAATTATCTCAGATTGCTTTACGCCCATGAGCTCGGCGATATGAGTGGTCGCCTGTAGAAAGCGGGTATTCGAGTCTCTTCCCAGACTATGGGCTGAATTGGGATTCGCCATATAGTCTCTGGCTGTTTCTATAAAGCATTCCAACACTCCTTCATCTACCGGAGTATTGGCTGCGTAATCCATATAAATCATAACATAAATCTTCCTTAATTTGTCTTAATTTCAGTTTTTCTTACAACCACTATAACATAAATCTCAAGCATTGGGCAAGGCGGTTTCTTTGTGGTCATACTTTTGATAACTCTTATCAAAAAAGTCTCCCATTATTATGGGAGACTTTATTACTTTATGTATGATTGCTTAGATATATCCATCCGCCTAGAAACCCCCAGATAATTGATACATATCCGATCAAGATAAAGGCAATTTCAAACCAAAAACTATCTATTCCACGAACTAAGCCAATGAATATACAAAATAATAATGACAGTATAATCCAAATAAGGAAATGCAAAGCGAGAAACAACTTTTGCTTTGATAAATTAGGTAAAGACATACGGTCTACGTATTTCCATAGCATCTTCATAAGCATCATCCTTTCGCTTTTTTACTAGTATATGAGAACTATGTAAAAACGACTATCTGCATAATGAAAATTCTATGTAAATTTTAGTTAAAATAGACCTACAGCTTAATTTAATTATATGATTCCAAACTGATATTTGGTTACTGACACAAACTTCTCTCCAGCTTCTTTTACTGGGCTTTCAAAAGTAGGTTGATTTAAGCTATCTGGGAAATATTGAGTTTCCAGACAGAAGCCCTTACGATTGTAAAGTGGCTTTCCCTGCTTACCCATCATATCACCAATGAAATTACCGGCATAAAACTGAACTCCAGGCAGGTCTGTAACAACCGTCATCTCAATTCCAGTGGTCTCACACCATGCTTTGGCAGAATAAGCTTCTCCCTTTCTTAAAACAAAGTTGTGATCATAGCCATGTCCCGTCTGAATCTGCTCATGTGGCTCATTAATTTCCGCTCCAATTTTCTTAGCCCTGCAAAAATCAAATGGAGTATCGGTCACATCCATTAATTCTCCGGTTGGAATGCAGGCAGCATCTACTGCAGTGATAGCATCAGCATTAATCTGTAGTACCTGATTCAGCATATCATGCTCTTCTCCACCTGATAAATCGAAATAGGCATGATTGGTCAGATTAATTGGAGTCTTTTTATCTGCTACTGCCTCATAGTGCATGGTTAGACAATCATTATCGTCAAAACTATAGGTAACTGTTGCATTTAATTCTCCTGGGAAGCCTCCTTCTCCATCTGGGGAAACTAAAGAAAACGCTACACTATGATCAGAAACTTGCTCTGCTGTCAGTACCTTTGTGTTAAAGCCCTTACTGCCTCCATGAAGATTGCAACGATCTGCTTCATTTTTCTCAATGTGATAGATGACACCATCAATTGTGAATTCACCTTTATTGGTACGATTGCCAACACGTCCAATAAAAGCTCCCAGATATCCACCGTTATTCTGGTATTCAGCTAAAGTATCATATCCTAAGCAAACATCCCTCTTAATACCATTGCGATCTGATACCACGATGTCTACTACAGTAGCTCCATAGGTAATTACTTTGATATAGTTACCTTTGCTATTGGTTATGGTATAAGCATCTACAACCTCATTCTCTTTTGTTGTACCGAAGTATTCCTTTTTTATAGCCACAATGAACCCTCCTTATAAATCTGGACTTGATAAAGTCCTAAACTAACTCTACCGAGATGGTAAATGGTTTTGTTCCAGTTAAGTTAACACTGACCTGATCTGGTTGTGAGATACCTGTATAT
>JAEYRR010000045.1 GCA_023435505.1 Bacillota bacterium
ATTTACGAAGAAATATTTGAATTTATCTTAGAAGATTTAAAACAGATAGATTGTAAAAATGGAATTATTACGGAGGGTGCTGCGTATTTGCCTAAATTGGTAAAACATTTTAATATACCAGTTGAAAGATATATATCAATTACACCTTCAAAAGAATTTCAGATTTTTCATTACAGTAAAAGGGAATGGATTCCGTATATTCTTGCAGAATGTAGCAATAAAGAAAAGGCTTTTGAGAATTGGATGAACCGAGATGTGCTGTTTGCAGAAGCAGTACAACAACAATGCGAGGAATTAGGATATGTTTCGCATATTAACAATGGAGAATTAGCAGTAGATGAGTTAATAAATAAGGTGGTTTCACATTTTGGTTTAGAGAGATAAATATGGCAAAGAAGAAAAAAGAACATATTACTTTTGACCAGATGTGTAAAATAAAGAATATTCCTTTTTCTAAAATAAATAAAGAAACTACCAAAAAGAAAAAGAAGAAATAACTGCTATTTTATGGAATAACAGTATGAAAGGACATTACACATAGGCAGTGGAACGGGAAAAATGACAAAAATAGACCTTAATTAATTTGAATTTGATGGAGGATTACATATATGCAGATTACACCAACACTTAATTTTTGGGGATCTTGCCGAGAAGCAATTCAAATGTATGAAAAAGCATTTGAAGGAAAGATTACTTGTTTAATATCATATAGGGAAGCTAATGACCTAGCGTATATGCCACTTCTTAGTGAAGAACAGAAAGATTATATTTATCACGCAGAACTGGTATTAGGTAACCAAAGAATAATTATGAGTGACCATGTAGATATTGAGTTTACAGTTTGCTATTCTAACTTTCTTACTATTATGTATGACACAAAGGAAGAAGTGCAGAGAGCTTATGAAATTATGAAAGAAGGAAGTAAAACAATATACGAAATGGAAGCAACTCCGTATAGTTCTTGTCGAGTTGTTTTTGTTGATAAATTTGGAATACGTTGGGGAATTATGACCGAGCAAACAGAGCGATAACTTTTAGGAAGGTGAATGATGGAAGCGAGAACATTATTAGATGCATTGAGTATTGCTGAAAGATTAAAAGACACAACCAGACATTGTTATACACGCAAAGGTAGACATGAAAGTGTTGCTGAACATAGTTGGATGATGACTTTAATGGCGTTTTTCATGAGAGATGAATTCCCAGAAGTAGACATGGACAAAGTTATTAAAATGTGTATCATTCACGACTTAGGAGAAGTCTTTACTGGGGATATTCCAACCTTTGATAAAACAAATAGTAATGAAAAAACCGAAGAAGAGCTGCTATATAATTGGGTTAACACGCTTCCTAAAAACTATGCTACTGAAATGATTGAGCTATATGATGAAATGGCAAGAAGAGAAACAATCGAAGCTAAAGTATATAAAGTCATTGATAGTTTAGAAGCTCTTATTCAACATAATATTTCCGACTTGTCAACTTGGATTCCAAAAGAATATGAGCTGAATAAGACATATGCAGACGATAAGGTTGTATTTTCGGAGTATCTTAAAAGATTAAGAGAAGAAATACGCAGAGATACATTAGAGAAACTTGGTGAATAGAAACACTGATACTATGCTTAACGCGTAGTAGAAATGAAGGAGAAAATACGATGATAATTGAAACGGAAAGACTATTTTTAAGGGAGTATACGTTGGATGATTTTGAAGCATTGTTTGAAATTTTATCAGATGCTGAAACTATGCAACATTATCCTAAACCATATGATGAAGAAATGACAAAGAATTGGATTGAGTGGAATCTTCAAAACTATGAACAGTACGGATTTGGAATATGGGCCGTTGTATTGAAGGAGACAGGAGAATTTATTGGCGATTGTGGGATTACAATGCAAAATATAGATGGAGAATTACTTCCGGAAATAGGATATCATATACATAAAAAGTATTGGAAAAAAGGACTTGGAAGTGAAGCCGCAAAAGCGGTTCGTGATTGGGCATTTGAAAATACGGAATATGATTGTCTGTATTCTTATATGAAATATACAAATGTAGGCTCATATTCTACTGCTATTGCAAATGGAATGAAAAAGGTTAAGGAATATCCCGATGAAAAAAATAAAATTTCATATGCCTATGCGATAACTCGTCAGGAGTGGAAAGCACTTCTACCAAAACCCCCAAAATACTTTAATGAAATGTGGGAAAAATAAGAGTTGCTTTTGAGGTGTTCCCTGTTATAATCTTTAGGTATATTGGAACAGGAAGCGATTAATAAACTAGAATAGGAATGCATGTATGAATATAACAATACTCTATGAAGATAAGGATATTATTGTTTGTGTGAAGCCTGTGGGAGTGCTATCCCAGTCAGATAAAAGCCTGACAGTTGATCTGGCAAGTAGCCTTAAGAATTATCTATATGAGAAAGAAGGAAGGGCCAATCCCTATCTTGCTGTAGTACACAGACTGGATCGGTCAGTAGGCGGGGTTATGGTCTACGCCAAGACCAAGGAGGCCGCCGCAGACCTTAGTCGTCAGATTACTGA
>JAEYRR010000049.1 GCA_023435505.1 Bacillota bacterium
ATGTAGAGACAGATGGTGACTTTGACTATGAGGAGACCGTAGATGCATTAAGCCGTGTGTTTGGTATTACCGCAATCTGTCCGGTTAAATTAGTTGATGAATTTGACTGGGACAACCTGTGTAAAGAGATGGCATCCTATGTGGAACAGGTACATGGACGTAAGCCATTCACCTTTAAGGTAGAGGCAAAACGTGCGGATAAGAATTATCCGGTAAGCTCACCAGATATCTGTGCAAAAATGGGAGAGTATCTACTTGACCAGTTTGACAATATGAAGGTTGATGTGCACAAACCTGATGTGCGTTTTCATATAGAGATTCGTGGAAGGGCTTATATCTATTCCACTGTTATCCCAGGACCAGGTGGAATGCCGGTAGGATGTAATGGAAAAGCTATGCTACTTCTATCTGGTGGAATTGACAGTCCGGTTGCTGGCTACATGATAGCAAAACGTGGTGTTACCATCGAGGCCACTTATTTTCATGCACCACCTTATACAAGTGAGCGTGCAAAACAAAAGGTTGTAGATCTAGCTAAAATTGTTTCCAGATATACTGGTCCAATTAAGCTTAATATCATAAACTTTACGGATATCCAGCTTTATATCTATGAGAAATGTCCTCATGATGAGCTTACTATTATTATGAGAAGATATATGATGCGAATTGCAGAAACCATTGCAAAGGAAAGTGGTTGTCTCGGTCTTATTACCGGCGAAAGTATTGGACAGGTTGCAAGTCAGACCATGCAGAGTCTTGCTTCCACCAATGAAGTATGTGATCTTCCGGTTTACCGTCCACTGATTGCCTTTGATAAGAATGATATTATTGCTATTTCAGAAAAAATCAAGACATATGAAACCAGTATCCTTCCATTTGAGGACTGCTGCACAATCTTTGTAGCGAAGCATCCGGTGACCAAACCAAACCGTAAGGTGATACAAAAAAGTGAACGTCATCTTGAAGAGAAGATCGAAGAAATGGTACAGATTGCACTAGATACCAGAGAAGTGGTAATGTGTGATTAAATGATAAACTGTGTGATCTCATGTTCCGGGAAAATGAAAGACCATTCTCGGAGCATGAAAAAACCAGAGTAAATATTATCTTTACTCTGGTTAAAAACAAGAACTAAACGATGTATGGCTTTAAAATTTCGATGATGTGATCAGCATCGTCACTATGAATATTTAAATCAATTGGCTTAGAAAGATCTAAACTAAAGATACCCATAATGGATTTAGCGTCAATCACATATCTTCCACTTACAAGGTCAAAATCAGAATCAAACTTAGTTACATCGTTCACGAATGATTTTACTTTATCGATAGAATTAAGTGAAATCCTTACAGTTTTCATAGATGATACCTCCTTACATATTATAGTTATATACTAATGGTATCGTTTTTAAAAGTCAATATACAAAGTAAATAAAAAACTCTTTACAATTAAGTGGAAAATTCTAGTAAATATAAGTACATAATAGTATAAAGAAAAACAATATAAGACAATACTGCATAAATGAAACTGTATAGTTTTACACTATTATGTTATGAAAGTATACTACGTAGATTGGAAGTAGAAAGGAATATCTATGGATAACAAAAATTTACAGGAGAAGAGACCAAGAGCAGTGGCATTCCTTACCTTAGGATGTAAAGTGAATTCTTACGAGACAGATGGAATGAAACAACTGTTTTTACAAGCAGGATATGAGATTAAAGAATTTGAGGAACAGGCAGATGTATATGTAATCAACACCTGTACCGTTACGAATATAGCTGATAGAAAGTCAAGACAGATGCTACACCGGGCTAAGAAACGCAATCCTGACAGTGTTGTAGTCGCAGTGGGTTGTTATGTTCAGGCATCTAAGGAAACATTAGAAGAGGACAGTGCCATTGATTTGGTTATTGGAAATAATAAAAAGAACCAGATAGTGGATATTTTAGAAGAGTATTTTGGCAATAATGAGCTGAGAGAAGTGATGATAGACATTGGACAGGAAAAAGAATACGAAGAGCTGTCCATAGGAACAGCCGGTGAAAAGACTCGTGCTTATATAAAAGTACAGGACGGATGTAACCAATTCTGTACCTATTGTATCATTCCATATACCAGAGGAAGAGTTCGAAGCCGTAAACTACAGGAAGTTATTCGGGAAGTGGAAGGCCTGGTGAAAGAAGGTTACAAGGAAATTGTCTTAACTGGTATTCATCTTTCCTCTTATGGAATTGATTTTGAAGATGAAATTACATTATTAACGCTAATACAGACGATCTCTGATATAGATGGATTAGAAAGAATACGTCTTGGTTCCTTAGAACCACGTATTATAACAGAAGAATTTGTCGATACTGTAAAGGAAAACAAAAAGTTCTGTCCACATTTCCATCTTAGTATGCAAAGTGGTTGTAGCGATACCTTAAAACGTATGAACCGTAGATATACGGCAGATGAATTCTATGAAAAATGTGAACTGATTAAAAGCAGATTTATAGCTCCTGCCATTACGACAGATGTAATTGTAGGATTTCCTGGAGAAACTGAAAAGGAATTTGAAGAAACAAAAGCATTTGTTCAAAAAGTCGGATTTGCTCAGATGCATGTATTTAAGTATTCGAAAAGAAAAGGAACGAAAGCTGCTGTTATGGAAAATCAGGTTCCGGAAGAGATTAAACATAGACGGAGTATGGAATTAATTGCAATCGAGCAGAAAATGAGAAAAGATTATCAACAGCAGTTTATTGGTCATAAAGAGAAAGTTCTAATCGAAGAAGCAGTAGTAATTGATAATATAACCTATCAGATTGGGCATAATGAAAGATACCAAAAGCTTGCAATCCAGACAGAAAAGGATCTTTCCAATGAGATTCTAGAGGTTTTAGTCCTTAGGCCTTTAACAGAGGAACTACTTCTTTGTGAAATATTCAATTGATATTTTATTGAAGATGTATTAATATAATAGTAATAATTGAGTTTCTTAGAAGTTTGTGGAAAGTATTACTGTAAGGACGTGAGATTATGCGAGAAATAAATAATACACAGTATTTTAGAGTACAGAAAGAACCTGAGATTCGGGTAACAGACATTATAAAAACTGTTTATGAAGCATTAGTGGAAAAGGGATATAACCCTGTTAATCAGTTAGTTGGGTATGTAATGAGTGGAGATCCCACCTATATTACCAGCCATAAAGGTGCTAGAAGCCTGATTATGAAGGTAGAGAGAGACGAGATATTAGAGGTTTTATTTGGAGACTATATCAAAAGAAATTTTTAATTAAAGGAATTATTTAAGGTAATTAAATGAGAATATTAGGATTAGAT
>JAEYRR010000073.1 GCA_023435505.1 Bacillota bacterium
GCATTGTGAAGGAGTAAGTTCCATCGCCATTATCAGTAACTGTTACATTCCCTGCATCAACATCAGTAACCGTAACAGCAGATACATATTTAACAGTTACAGCCTTTGGAGTTATAACTACAGTATCACCAGCTTTAGCAGCTGTTGCGGCAACACTACTAACTTCAATTGTAGCAGCATTTGTAGCATCGTTCGTAATTGCATAAGTATCAAACTTTTCAGCTATAGAGTAAACAACTTCAAAGGAAGGTCTTGTGGTAGCAGTTAAGCTATCAGCATAAGTGTCCCATGCGTCTTTGGCACCTGCTTCTCCATTTGCAGCACCTTCAATATAGAAAGAGAAGTCAGAATAAGTAACGTCTGCTGCTTCATATTGTTTATAGATATGACCACCAGTATTAGGATCCAAATCAGTTGACTGATATGTAATTGGTGTGCTTGATGCACCAGGTAGTTCAGCAGTAATTGTTTTTGCAACCGTACCAGAGTTATCTTCTATTGCTGTTTTATCATTAGATTTGTCTACAATTGCAAAATATACACTGGCATCTGTATCACCTGTAAATGTATTATTTGATTTAAATGTTAATCCATTAGGGTTTTTCACTGTTACATTAGCTGTTACAGTAACTGTTTTTGTAGATTTATTTATGATAGTAACGGTATCGGATACATCCTGATATGCAGAAACAGCAGGTTTTAACTCTACAGTAGCAGCAGATGCTAGAGCAAATGCATCAGTATCAGTACCAGTAGCAGTATTTACATAAAGATTGTTATATGCTGTTATAGCATTACTAGCGTTGATTGTTACATAATCAGCTACATCATAAGATGTTGGTAATTCAGTAATAGTTTCTTTGTAAACCTTTCCATCACATACAGTAGCTCCTACTTTAGCATTTATGAAGGAAACACTTTTTACTGTACTTTTGTCAGTAGAATCAATTTCAATATTAAAATATTTATCAATGTTATCTTCTGTAATTGCAGTGAATTCGCCTAAGCCTTTGTTAGTAGCGTCATCAGCCTTAGGAGTCCAAACACTGAAACCAGTAGTAACAGCAGTTACTTCACCATTTGCTGCAGTGATGGCACCTTTTAAACCAGTAAGATCAGTTTCTGCAACATTCTTCATGTAATAAAGTTTTGCATCTTTTACTGTAGTAGGGTCTTTTCTAGTAAAACTAGCAGCAGCAGTTTGAGAGTTGAAATAAACTGTTTTTCCAGCAGTGTAGTTAGCGGAATCATATGTGCTTAATAATGAGCTTGGATCTAACTGGAAGTTATAAGTACCAGTTGCTGTTGTTGGTAATACGATACTGTCGTAAGATGGAGCTGTAGAACCATCGTTCTCTAAAGAACCAGTACCAGTTGACGTTTCAGTTAATGATGCTGCATAAGCAGTACATGGTGCAAAAGTCATAGTTACTGCCAATGCAAGAGCTGTGAATTTCTTGAATTTGATCATAAAATTCCTCCTTGATTTTAGATTATTTTGAAATGGTTAGTGTAACACTAACAGACACCTTGCTTACATCCTTGTTCTTATCATCTACAAGGTGGTAAGTCAGTACAGCATCGTAAACGCCCTTATCAAGATCCTTGTCTAACTTGATCTTTTCTATATGGCTTCCTACAGCTAAATAAGGAGAATGATAGATCTCTTTATCTGGAGCAGTAGCTAATGCTACCGTGAAATACACGGTGTACTTGTTGCGTACGCAGTTTTCAACATATGCATCTTTTGAAGCTGAGGAACCATCATCAAATGTCCATTTATAATTCATTGTAGCTTCATAGGAACCAGGAGCAATAAACTCGGATTTTTCTACATCTTTAATTGCTTCTTCGACATTTTCTGAAGTAATGACGATGTTAGAATCTGGTTCTGAGTCTCCATTATTGACTAGAAGATACACGATTATACCTATAAGACAAATGACTATAGCTAAACCAATAATTAACTTTGGTTTCCCTCGGGATGCTTTTGTTGATACACTGGATGTTCTGCTGTTTACGCGGTTGTTTGCTTTTTCTCGTGACATCACATGACCATCCTTTCAGAAGTTAAAAAACTTCCAACGTATTCCATTACAATACTTATATCGGAAAGTATAGTAAAAACATTTACTTAAATGTTAAAAAATGATAACATATGATAAAATTTTTTATCATATGTTATAATATGTTATAATAAAACAAATAAAACGCGTATAAATGTTGAAAGGATGGTAATATGATTGAGCTACTAGAGATAAATATATCTAATAAAAAAATGAAAATCAAAGAGGGGGATTTCTTTGTATTGTTTGGAAGTGATGCTGCAGGAAAGACCCATCTATTACATACGATCATGAGATTACAAAGGCAGGAAACAGGTGAAGTTAATATATTGATGGATCCGGATAAAGGGGAAGAAGAGCGACTTAGAAACATACGTTTTGTACCAGATGAAATAATAGAGGAACCTGTAGCAACAGGGAGAGATTATCTTTCTTATGCACAGGCGTGTACTAAGGACTATGATTTGGAGTTACAGGAGAATTTGTGTGCGCGTTTTAAATTACCATTAGATGAGCAACTGAGCAATATGACATTACAGGAGAACAAAATGGTTCAGATAACGGCGGCTCTATGTGCAATGCCAAGCATATTAATATTAGATGAACCTATGAATTTTCTGACAGATCCAACCTATATGGAGGTTTTAAGGCTTTTAAAGAAGTTAACGGAGAAAAGGATGGGAGTATTTATTACAACTGAAAAGTATGCAAATTCATTTGGTTATTGTACTCAAAGGGCATTTATGAAAGACAGAGAAATCATTTTATATGAAGAAGTTCCACAATATGATATTAGAAAGAAGATTGTTACCATAGTCGGAGGAAATAGAGAAGATATAAAAGAACTGATGGATAAGACCATTTATGAGGATCAAAATATGGGAGTGTATTTATGCATAAAAGAATTTAAGAGTCTTCTCCAATTGATAGAAAATACACATTGTATAGACTGGTATGTAGAGAACATGACATTAGAGGAGGAAGTTCTGAATGATTTTAGCAGATGGGAAAAGTAGCATAGTAGCATCACTAAAATGGGAGTATATACGCTGGAAGAAGGAATGTATTAAGCATCTTTTATGGCCAGTTTGTATAATGATTGTTTTAACACTAGGATATTTAATTGAAAAATCCGTTTTTATTAGAGTAGAAACAGCAATATTTAAGATTCCACAGGAATTCTATGCTTTCTTTGGACTATACCCAAAAGCAGAGACAGATAATTTTATGTTCTTTATAAATGTAGTATATCTTTATCTCAATGTTTATATACTGTGGAAGTCCTGCAAAACTATGGTTGATATAGTGAGAATTGATGAGGTAAACAATAATATTTATTCCATGTGCGGACAGTGGATGACAAAGAAGCAGTTTATTATGAGAAAGATGATGTGGGGACTGTTGTCATCAGCGGTAGTGTATATTTTATGGTATCTTAGTTACCTTGTAATGGTGTTTATAGGAAGTAAAAAGGATCTTGTAGAAACTGTAAATGTGGGACAACTTATAGAAAAAATGTTTTTAGGCATCTTAATACTGCTATTCTTACAGAGCATAGCATTTTTCGCATCTGTTTATTCATATAAGAATCGTGAAGCAGTGGTATCCACATGGGTATCTGGATGTTTTTGGACTGGAGTTATAGTTGCTAATATGTATAAAATATTTGATGTGCTGATATGGTTTTTTAATAATCTGCCTCAAAAGAAGGAAATACAAGTAATAATAGATGTTGGGAAAGAGCTGATTTCCCCATTAGAAAAGGCTTCGTCTTTTACGGAGATGTTAAGAATACTCTCTCCCTTTTCATGGTTTAATAGCTGGTCGCCAGAAGGAGAAGGACCGTTTTTTCTTAGGATTTCTATATGTATAATCTTCTCTGTAGCACTATTTACAATAAGTATAAAAAAATATCAGAAATTATCATTTTAATATATGATTATCCGTACAAAACGAAAAATAGAAGAAAGGAATACAGAATGGAGTATGTAATAGGAAAGAACAGAACATTGACACAGTCAGAACTGCGTAAACTTCAATTAATACAGTTAGAAATGTTAGTAGAAGTAGATAGAATATGTAAGAAAAATAATATTTCGTATAACATTGTCGCCGGAACTCTTTTAGGAGCTGTTCGACATGGCGGTTATATACCCTGGGACGATGATGCTGATGTGGCAATGCTAAGAAGTGAATATGAGAAATTTCGTAATGTATGTAGGACGGACCTGGATGCTACAAGATTCTATTTTCAGGACCATAGAAATACAAAAGGATATCGATGGGGATATGGAAAATTAAGAAGAAAAGATACTGAGTTTAAACGAACTGGACAAGAACATATGCCTTATGATTCAGGTGTTTTTATAGATATTTTTCCATTGGACCACGTTCCTGAAAACTACTTAAAAAGGTGTATTCATAATTTACATTGTACGTTGATACGTAAGACGTTATGGTCAGCAGTAGGAAGAAAAACAGATAAGAGTAAATTCAAGCGAGGATTATACAGTATCATGTATTTAATTCCTGAGAAGAGAGTATATCATCATCTTATGAAGTTTACGAACAAACATAATAACATGCCGAGCAAGATGGTTCGAATCATTACATTCCCAACTCCAAATAGAACATATGGCTATTTGAAGAAATGGTATCAACATAGTAAAGATACTGTATTTGAAGGGATAACCTTTAGCGGGATAAAGGATCATGATGAGTATCTTTCTTTTAAATTTGGTGATTATATGACACTACCACCAGAAAATGAACGAAAAACGCACCCAACTAGCTATTTTAGATTCTAAAGTGTTTTGGAGGTATCCGAAAATTACTTAGAGATTGCTTATAAGTGCTTTTTTAGAAATTGTCTAAATTTTATAAAAAATTCAAAAAACTTATTGACAGCCCTTTTTTCTTGTGTTACTATAGTCAAGTCGTCAGCGACACCCCATAAAAGAAAACGAAGCAGAAATGAGGATTCGTTCATCAGTGATGGATAAGTCGAAATGTCACGAAAAAAGTTGAAATACTTG
>JAEYRR010000117.1 GCA_023435505.1 Bacillota bacterium
ATTTACACCAACATTACAGTTGGTTCTAAAGGTAACGCCTTCTTCCTCCATGATTCTAATTCTACGCTCAATAACCTCTTTTTCCAGCTTCATATTTGGAATACCATACATTAAAAGTCCACCGACTCTGTCATGACGCTCAAATACTGTCACCAGATGGCCTCTTTGATTAAGCTGGTCTGCTGCTGCTAAACCAGATGGACCAGATCCGATGACAGCTACCTTTTTACCAGTACGAACCTTCGGTTGTGTGGCTTTCATATAACCTGCCTCAAATCCATTTTCAATAATTCCGTACTCGTTTCCCTTAATATCTACCGGGTCACTGTGAAGGTTACAGGTACAAGATGCCTCACAAGGAGCCGGACATACTCTGGCAGTAAACTCTGGAAAATTATTTGTCTTTAATAATCTTTCAAGAGCCTGCTCTAGATTATCCCTATATAATAAATCATTCCACTCCGGAATCAGATTATTTAAGGGGCACCCCGAGGTCATGCCACCAATCAGCATTCCTGACTGGCAAAATGGCACACCACATTCCATACATCTGGCACCTTGAATCTGTCTTTCCTCTTTAGATAGAGGAATATGAAATTCATCAAAATTCTTAATTCTGTCCTTAGGCTCAATTGTTTTATTCTGATTGCGTTTATATTCCATAAATCCTGTTGGTTTTCCCATTTTTCCACATCCTTTCTGCTGATTTATTTCTTCATAATGGCATTGAAAGCTTCAATCTGCGCCTGTTCACTGTTCAGACCTTTTTCTTCCATCTGCGCAATCACCTGAAGCATTCGATGGTAATCGTGAGGAATGATTTTCTTAAATTTAGGAAGATACTCACTAAAGTTATTTAAAATCTTCTTTCCTTTTACGGAACCAGTAGCTGCCAAATGATCCTCTATCATAGATTTAAGCTCCAGCACATCATATTTCTCAGTAACGGACTCTACACTAACCAGTTCTTTATTCATCTTCATATATAAATCACTGTTTTCGTCTAGAACATAAGCAACACCGCCACTCATACCTGCTGCAAAGTTCTTGCCTGTAGCGCCAAGAATTACCGCGCGTCCACCGGTCATATATTCACAGCCATGGTCGCCAACACCTTCCACTACTGCAGTGGCTCCTGAGTTACGCACACAGAAACGTTCGCCAGCTATACCGTTTATATATACTTTACCACTGGTTGCACCATAAAGGGCTACGTTACCAATTATAATATTTTCCTCTGCCTTAAAAGCTGCATCAGTAGGTGGATACACGATAATCTTACCGCCTGACAGACCTTTTCCAAGATAGTCATTGCTGTCCCCTTGTAGACTTAAGGTTAATCCCTTCGGGATAAAGGCGCCAAAGCTCTGACCGCCACTACCCTTACATTGAATTGTGAAGGTATCCTCTTCTAAGGTATCATCATATTTCTTGGTAATCTCTGATCCCAAAATGGTTCCCAAAGAACGATCAATGTTTGTAATCTCTACCTCTATGGTCTTTTTCTGACCACTAGCAAGGGCATTTTTAAACTTCTTCAAGAAGACTCTTTCGTCCATAGTCTTCTCCAGTTCAAAATTATACAGATGGGAAGGATTGTAATGATTATCCTTCGTTTCCTGGGCATATGGATTATTTAAGATAGCAGTTAAGTCAATCGACTTCACTCTATCGTTCTTATCACCTATTACTTTCTTAGCCTTTAGAAGATCTCCTCGTCCAACCAATTCAGCAATTGTCTTAACACCTAGTTTTGCCATATATTCACGAAGTTCCTCCGCTATAAAACGCATGAAGTTCTCTACATACTCTGGCTTGCCTTTAAAGTTCTTACGAAGCTCAGGATTCTGAGTCGCAACCCCCACTGGACAGGTATCTAGATTACATACTCGCATCATTACGCAGCCCATTGTTACAAGTGGAGCTGTAGCAAAGCCAAATTCCTCTGCTCCCAGTAAGGCTGCAATGGCTACGTCACGTCCGGTCATTAACTTACCGTCTGTTTCCAAGCGAACTCTGCTTCTTAGGCCGTTCATAATCAGTGTCTGATGAGTCTCAGCCAGACCTAATTCCCAAGGAAGTCCGGCATTGTATATAGAACTTCTAGGAGCTGCACCAGTACCACCATCATAACCGGAAATCAGTATTACTCCAGCTCCGGCTTTGGCAACACCTGCAGCTACCGTACCTACTCCGGCTTCTGATACTAATTTAACGGAGATAGTAGCCTCCTTATTGGAGTTCTTTAAGTCGTAAATCAATTGTGCCAAATCCTCGATGGAATAGATATCATGATGAGGTGGTGGGGAGATTAGACTTACACCAGGAGTAGAGTGTCTTGTCTTCGCAACCCATGGATATACCTTCTTCCCAGGAAGGTGTCCACCTTCACCTGGCTTAGCACCCTGAGCCATCTTGATCTGAATCTCTTTGGCACTAACCAGATATCTGCTAGTAACTCCAAAACGACCAGAAGCCACCTGCTTAATCGCTGAACATCTATTGATACCGTCCTTTCCAACCTTAAGACGGTCTAAGGACTCTCCACCTTCACCACTGTTACTCTTTCCATGAAGGTTATTCATGGCAACTGCCATACATTCATGCGCTTCTTTAGAAATAGACCCATAACTCATGGCACCTGTCTTAAACCGCTGCACAATAGAATCAACACTTTCTACTTCCTCAATGCTGATGCCTTGCTCCGGATAATTAAAATCTAATAAGCCACGAAGATTTACTTGGTTATCTTCCTTATTGATACAGGAAGAATACTGTTTGAAGATGTTGTAATCGCCTGTACGAGTTGCCATCTGAAGTAAATGGATGGTTTCAGGATTATAAAGATGCTCCTCCTTGCCACTTCTTTCTTTATGACTTCCTACACTGTCTAGGGTCAGATTAACAGCAAGCCCAAGAGGATCAAAGGCCTTAGAATGTAAACGGTCTACCTGACGCTCAATATCCTTTAAGCTAATACCGCCTATTCTGCTAACTGTATCTGTGAAGTATTTATCTATTACATCTTTACCTATTCCAATGGCTTCAAAGATTTTAGAGCCCTGGTAGGATTGAATTGTACTGATCCCCATTTTGGAGGCAATCTTTACAATCCCCTTTAAGATTGCTTTGTTATAGTCATCAACAGCTGCATAGTAGTCCTTGCCAAGCATATTACTATCGATCAGTTCTTTTATGCTTTCCTGAGCCAGATATGGATTGACTGCACAAGCACCATACCCTAAGAGAGTAGCAAAATGGTGTACTTCTCTAGGTTCTGCACTTTCCAGAATCATCGCCACGCTGGTTCTTTTCTTAGTTGTTACAAGATGTTGCTGAAGAGCAGATACCGCCAATAAAGAAGGAATGGCAACATGGTTCTCATCTACACCACGATCTGAAAGGATCATTATATTCGCTCCATCCTTATAAGCTCTATCTACATCTATAAAGAGATGATCAATTGCTTTTGCAAGGGAGGTGTTTTTATAATAGATAATCGGAATCACTTCTACCTTAAACCCATCTACTTTAGCTTCTTTAATCTTTAATAAATCCGTATTGGTTAGAATTGGGTTATTAATCTTAATAACCTGACAGTTCTCTGGTACTTCCTTAAGTAAGTTGCCATCCTCTCCAATATAAACGGAGGTAGAGGTTACAATTTCCTCTCGTATCGCGTCAATTGGAGGATTCGTAACCTGTGCAAACAGTTGTTTAAAGTAATTAAATAGTGGCTGTGGCTGGCTTGACAGAACCGGTAGCGGATTATCTGCGCCCATTGCTACAACTGGTTCCCCTCCATTTAATGCCATTGGAAGAATACCTGTCGTTAAATCCTCATAACTATAACCGAAAGCCTTCTGTAATCTGGCACGTTCCTCTTTGGAATATACCTGTATCTTCTTGTTAGGAATCTTTAAATCCTTAAGATTAATAAGATTGGAATCCAGCCACTCCCCGTAAGGCTGTCTGGAGGCATAGGATTCTTTTAAATCGTTATCATCAATGACTTTTCCAGCAACAGTGTCAACTAACAACATCTTTCCTGGTCTTAATCGATCCTTTTTCACGATCTGATCATCTGGTATGTCTAATACCCCTACCTCTGAAGATAAAATCAGCTGATTGTCCTTAGTGATATAATAACGGGATGGGCGAAGGCCGTTACGATCAAGTACAGCTCCCATAATATCTCCATCGCTAAACAAGATGGATGCAGGTCCATCCCATGGCTCCATCATCGTCGCATAGTACTGATAGAAGTCATGCTTAGACTTGTTAATACTCTTATTATTTGCCCATGGCTCCGGAATGGTAATCATCATAGCAAGCGGCAGTTCCATACCACTCATTACCAAGAACTCAACCGTATTATCCAACATAGCAGAGTCAGAGCCCTCTGTATTGACTACAGGAAGTACCTTGTGAAGTTCTCCCTTAAGCTGTTCAGATTCCATCGTCTCTTCTCTAGCTAACATCTTATCTGCATTACCACGAATGGTATTAATCTCACCATTGTGTACAATAAAACGGTTTGGATGAGCACGCAACCAGCTTGGATTTGTGTTGGTGCTGAATCTGGAGTGAACAATGGCAATGGCTGATTCATAGTCATTGCTCTGTAAGTCTTGGAAAAACAGACGGAGCTGCTGCACTAAAAACATTCCCTTATATACAATCGTTCTAGAGGATAGGGATGCAACATAAGTATCATCATTACTCTGTTCAAAAATTCTTCGGGCGATATATAGTTTACGGTCAAAATCTAGACCAATCTCTACGTTCTTAGGCTTTTTAATAAAGCACTGCATGATATATGGCATACATTCCAATGCCTTTTGACCTAATATCTCAGGATATGTTGGCACTTGTCTCCAGCCAAGGATCTCTAAGCCCTCTTTCTCCACAATAATCTCAAACATCTTCTTTGCTTGATTTCTGCATAATTCATCCTGTGGAAAGAAGAACATACCAATCCCATATTCTCTTTCCTCGCCTAATTGAATACCTAAAGCTGCTGCCGCTTTTTTAAAGAATCGATGGGAAATCTGTAACAGTATACCAACTCCGTCACCTGTCTTTCCTTCCGCATCCTTTCCGGCGCGATGCTCAAGATTTTCTACAATCTTCAGAGCTCCCATTACGGTTTCATGAGGCTTTTTACCTTTGATATTTACTATTGCACCAATTCCACAGTTATCATGTTCAAAACGAGGATCGTATAAGCCAATTTTAGTCCGCTTACTTTCTTCTGTATGATACTTACTTTGTTCTAGAATGTCCTTTTGCATGTTACCGCCTCTTTTCTATATAAATTATTGTTACATCCATTATTTGCATAAAAAAAGGTCTTCTAGAGATTTACTCTAGAACACCCTTGTTCTTAATAGGTATTATAGAGTAAATTATTAAGAAAATCAAGTATTAACCATTAAAATATTTACATATTTAACTTATTGTTAGAAAAATCATACCAAAATTATGACAATAAATCAAACATATGCCATAACTAAGGTTATTCTCTTTCCTTAATTAAGGATAGAAATCTTATATCAATCTTATAATTTGTCGATAAAGTAAGTATAGGATATCATATATCACGATTTAGAAAGGAGTACTACCTATGGATTCTGTCCAGAAACCCGGCAGTCAGCTAATCAGGCAAAATACCGGAACTTCTCAAAGGCCCATGATAAATAAGCCTGTAAATACTGATGAAAATATATCCCTAGAGAAAAACCAGATTATCCGTGGGTTAGTAACTGACCTACGCCCTGGGGAAATCTCGATCCGTCTGGCAAATAAGCAGGCTGTGGCCGCGCATCTGGAGGGTAACAATGAAGTATCCATCGGAGATGTTGCCTCTTTTAAAATTATTGAGAATACCGATGGAGAAATTACTCTCTTTAAGCTTAATTCTATCATATCTCCGGAAGAAAGTACCATACTGAAGGCCTTAGAGGAAGCGAATCTGCCTGCTAATACAGTAAACATAGAAATTGTAAGGGAGCTACTTTACAATCAACTTCCAATCAACAAAGAAAGCATTAATATGATTTTAAAACAGGCCATGCAATATAAAGATGCCCAGATTAGTACCCTGGTTTATATGAATAAAAATGGTCTTCCTTTGGAAGAGGGCTTTCTTAAGAACTTTGAACAACTTCGCAATTTTGATTACCGGCTTTATAATCACATTCAAAGTGCGAAGGACGAATTTTTACAGTTTATGGCTCAGGTAGCAAGTAACGAGTCGGAAAGTACTCTGTTATCCTTTACAAGGCAAATGTTTGAACTCCTGAATATTAAAGATACCGCCAATAGCCTGCCTGTGGATGCTATGTCCTCAGATACTGCTCTTACAGTCCCTGTAAGCGAAGCCCCTGTTGACGCCCAGGATTTTTCTCAGATTCATACAGGTAATTCGGATTCCAATCTACACCTTACCAGTAAAGAGCAGAGTCAGCTGTTACAGTTATTTTCCTCTTATGATTTACCAGAAGAATTTATGCATTCCATTGAGAATAACACCATCGATCTTCGTGAGATGGTACACCATATTTCGGAAGCCTTAACCAAAGCTGTCAACACGAATCCGGCACAAATCGAAGACTTCAAAACTCCATTAATCCTTACTATCATGGAACAGTATGGGAACTTTCAACAATCTCATAACGAAATTGCTTCTTTCCTATCCACCAACCAGAGAATGGAGCTTTTAGATGCCATACAGGATTTCCCGCTGAACATATCCGATGCTGCCTCGATAGCCAATGGTGAAATCAGTAGTTCTCAACTACTTCACCTTATTTCAGGTTTTACAGGACCTGAATATACAAAGAGTTTCCGGAAGTTATTCACCTCAGAACCCTTTATAAAGCTTATCTCCCATCAGATGAATGGAGAACTCAGTTTGACCACAGAAGATCTGAAGGAAAGTAATGGCGTAGACAAATACTACACCAATATTCTTGAGAAAATGGATAAGCTTAAGTCTTTAACAGCCTTAGACACAATCAAAACCAATCCTGCCATGTTTCAGGATAAAGCTGAAGGTGTGAAGCAGAGCTTTGATTTTATGAAGACCTTTAACCAGTTATTTACCTATGTACAGCTTCCTGTGAAACTTACCAATCAGATTACTCATGGAGATTTGTACGTCTATACCAATAAAGAAAAATTAAAAGCAGGTGCAGATAAGATCTCTGTACTACTTCATCTAGACATGGATCATCTAGGGCCTATCGATATTCATCTTTCGTTAAGCAGTTCGACTGTACAAGGTAAGTTCTATGTATCAGACAAAGATAGCAAGACTCTTCTCTCTAAACATGAGGAAGCTTTACGTTCCTCTTTATCTAAAATAGGATATCACTTGAATATGGAAATTTATCAGCGGACAAAGGAAGTAGATATACTAAAGGATCTGAGAGAGGAGCAACCATCTGCAACTCAGATTAAACGGTATTCCTTTGATATACGGGCATAATTTTAGGAATTGCTTATGCTTAGAAGTGGTAGTATACTGAAAGAATATTACATATATTTACAGGAGGTAGTTATGTATCCAGCAGTTATCTTTCCTTTTGGAATAACAGTTTATCTTCTCTGTCTTGTACTACAGGTGGTTCTTGGCGCCAGAAAGGGCTATCTAGGAGCTGCCCTCATCATCGGCCTCTACCTGATAGGTGGACTAGCCTTCTGTCTAGCAAGCAGGACCTTACAGGATTATTATCTAACGGTGATTCTAGTTGTAATACAAGGCATCGTCTTTGTAGGCAGCCTAGTGATTACCAATTACAATAAACATGTGAATAGATAACAGGAAAATACGATGTAAAGAAGCAGTTACCATTGAGGTGTCCCCCATTGGCAACTGCTTTTTGTATTCCTCTATTTGCTTAACAACTGAAGTAATATCTCGTTAATCATAGTAGGGTTTGCTTTCCCTTTCATTTCCTTCATGGTCTGACCTACTAAAAATCCCATGGCTTTGGTCTTTCCAGCATGATAATCCTCAACAGACTGTGGGTTAGACGCTACGACTCTCTCGATGGTAGAGCGAAGAGCTCCTTCATCATTAACCATCTTTAGACCTTTCTCCTCCACATACTTCTCAGGATCAATGTCTTTTACAAAAATCAGTTCAAAGACTTCCTTTGCTACCGTACGGTTGATTGTATTAGCATGAATTAGTCCTATTAACTTAGCAAGATTCTCTGGTGAGAAATGAATCTCCTCGGGATCCATACTATGCTCCTTCAACAGTCTCATTGTCTCTACCATAAGCCAATTAGATACTTCTTTTGGTTCCTTGCAGATAGCTACTGTAGCCTCAAATAGATCTGCTAAGCTTTTGGAGCCAGTTATAATGGAAGCATCATATTCCGGAATGTCATACTCCTTCTCATAACGGAGCATCTTAGCATCTCTAAGCTCTGGTTCATTGTCTTTAATACTTGCAATCCATTTATCACTGATTTCAATCGGTACCAGATCTGGCTCAGGGAAATAACGATAATCCTGGGCATCCTCCTTGCTTCTCATGGCAAAGGAGCTATCCTTGTTATCATCCCAGCGGCGGGTCTCCTGAATAATCTCTTTTCCATATTCAATCCGTTCAATCTGGCGCTTTCTCTCTCCCTCAATGGCTCTGGCTATGGATTTAAAGGAGTTAAGGTTTTTCATTTCTGTACGTGTTCCAAACTCAGGAGCCCCCACTTCACGGATTGATAAGTTTACATCTGCACGCAGGGACCCTTCCTGCATCTTACAGTCAGAAACTCCAAGATACTGAAGGATTAATTTGAGTTTCTCCAGATAAGCGATTACCTCATCTGCAGAGCGCATATCAGGGTCAGATACGATTTCAATCAGAGGGACTCCACAACGGTTGTAATCTACTAAAGTACAGTCATCCCATTCGTCATGAACTAACTTACCAGCATCCTCCTCCATATGAATTTCATGAATTCCAATGGACTTCTTACTTCCATCTACCTCAATCTCTACGTGTCCATTACGACAAATTGGAAGATATAGCTGCGATACCTGATACGCCTTAGGAAGATCCGGGTAAAAATAATTCTTACGGTCAAATTTACATTTTTGAGTAATGGTACAATTGGTAGCTAGACCTGCTGCAATCGCATATTCTACTACCTTTTTATTCAAAACAGGCAGAGTCCCTGGCATACCAGTACAAACCGGGCAGCAATGGGTATTAGGAGCTCCTCCAAATTCTGTGGAGCAGGAACAGAAGATCTTAGTCTTTGTTGCCAGTTCCACATGGACCTCTAAGCCTATGACTGTTTCATAATGTTTCATATTCACTACCCCTTTCTATAAACTTGGTCTGACGTATTCCCTAGTCTGTTCATAGGAATAAGCAGCTCTTATGATGTCTTTTTCACCTAATGGTTTTCCGATAAACTGAGCTCCAATTGGAAGACCATTGGAATCAACTCCGCATGGGAGGCTTATGGCTGGAAGTCCTGCTAGATTAACAGAAACCGTATAGATATCTCCTAGATACATCTTCACTGGATCTGATAGATTTTCTCCCATCTTTAATGCTGTAGTCGGAGCAGTTGGTCCTAGAATCACATCATATTTCTCGAAAACTCTATCAAAAGCTTGCTTAATAACTGCTTTTACACGGAGAGCCTTATTATAATAGGCATCATAATAACCAGAACTAAGTACAAAAGCACCAATCATCATTCTTCTCTTAACTTCCATTCCAAAGCCCTGATCCCTGGTTTTCTTATATACATCTTGAAGTCCTTGATACTCCGTAGTACGGAACCCGTATTTCACACCATCATAACGGCTTAGGTTGGAACTTGCTTCTGCTGAAGCAAGGACATAGTAGGCAGGGATGGCATAATCCACTGCTTCTAACTCACATTCCTCCACAATGGCTCCTTTTGCTTCCAGCTCCTTTGCTACCTTAAGAATTGCTTCTTTTACCTGAGGTTCTAGGCCCTTTTTAAGGTAGTCCTTTGGAATCGCCACCCTCAGTCCTTTTACATCATCTACTAAAGCATCTGTGTAGGAATAGGAATCCTGTGGAATAGAGGTAGAATCTTTTTTATCATGTCCGGCAATCACCTCTAAAGTAGCAACACAATCTGAGACATTTCTAGCAATCGGACCAATCTGGTCTAAAGAGGAAGCATAAGCGATAAGACCATAACGGCTCACAGCTCCATAGGTTGGTTTAATCCCTGTTACTCCGCAGAAGGAACTTGGTTGGCGAATGGATCCCCCTGTATCAGAGCCTAAGGCAAGAAACGCTTCTTCAGCGGCTACTGCAGCTGCAGCTCCTCCACTGGAACCACCAGGTACATGGTCCATATTCCAAGGATTTTTTGTTGGTCCAAAGTAGGAGGTCTGTGTTGTACTGCCCATTGCAAATTCATCCATATTCAGCTTACCTATGATGACTGCACCAGCTTTATTTAACCGATCAATGACCTCTGCATCGTAGGGGGGAACAAAATTACTTAATATCTTGGAACTACAGGTAGTCAGTACGCCTTTGGTACATATATTGTCTTTGATGGCAACTGGCACTCCGGCTAACGGAGAATCTAAAAGTTCTCCGGCATCAATCAAAGCCTGCACTTTTTCAGCCCGTTTTAAAGCCTCTTCTTCTAATACCGTCACATAACAGTGATATCTGCTATCACGTTCCTTGATTTTACTAATCTGGGCTTTGGTAGCCTCAAGCACTGTAACCTCTCCCGCTTTAATTTTCTTACTGAGTTCTAAGGCGGTCAGCCTAGTAAGTTCTTTCATATAGCTTCCCTCCTATTCCACTGTCTTAGGAACGACAAAGCAGCCGTCCTTTTTCACAGGTGCATTCTTTAATAGGTTTTCTCTATCATCTCCATTGACTACCACATCTTCGCGAAACACATTATGAAGAGGAAATGCGTGGGACATCGGTTCTATCCCTTCAGTATCCAGTTCATTCATAGTCTCCATATAGCCAAGGATATTGCCAAGGTCCTTTGGGGCTCTCTCCTTCTCTTCCTTCGTCAATTCCAACTTGGCAAGTGCTGCTACATAATCTATAACTTTTTCATTGATTTCCATCAGCCGAACCTTCTTTCTATTTATTTATGGTTCCAAACGAGTTACATCACGTGGGAACATGGTGGTTTCTCTGACATTCTGCTCATCTAAAAGCTTCATAGTAAGTCTCTCAAGTCCTAGACCAAGTCCTCCATGTGGTGGCATTCCGTGTTTAAATATCATCAAATAGTTTTCAAAATCTTCAACTTCCATCCCCCGGTCTCTCATCTTCTTCACAATCGTTTCGTATTCATGGATTCTCTGACCACCGGTAGTAATCTCCATGCCTTTGTATAGAAGGTCAAAACTAAGGGTATATTTCGGATCTTTTGGATCGTCCATTGCATAAAATGGTCGTTTTTTTGAAGGATAGTGGGTTACAAAGACGAAGTCGCTGTCGTACTCCTCTTTAAAGTACCGACCAATCAATACTTCTTCCTCTGGCTCTAGGTCATATGGGTTCCTGATCTTATGATTGTACTTCTCTGACGCTAACTGCTTTGCTTCATCAAAACGTACCGAAGGAATCTTATCTACCTGGGGAAGAGTGACACCAAGTAGATGGATCTCTTTGTCATATTCCTTTTTAAGAAATGCGATGGTATGCTGTAACATTGCCTGCTCCATGGCCATGATTTCTTCAAAACTATCAATATAGCCCATTTCGAAATCAACTGAAGTATATTCATTAAGATGTCTAGTCGTATTGTGTTTCTCTGCTCGAAATACTGGAGCTATCTCAAATACCCGGTCATATACACCAACCATGGTCTGCTTATAAAACTGTGGACTCTGAGCTAAGAATGCTTTCTTCCCAAAATACTCAAGCTTGAATACATTGGCTCCACCTTCTGCATTACCAGCTACGATCTTCGGTGAACGAATCTCAGTAAAATGCTCTCCAAACAAGAAATCTCTGAATCCTCGTAAAAGCCCTTCCTGAATCTTAAAAATAGCTCGTTCCCTAATGTTACGAAGAGAAATTGGACGTAGGGCGACTTTAGTCTCCAGGCTGGTATTTAGCTTCCATTTACCGATTGGTAGCGGCAAGATACTGTCCTTTAAAGGTTCACTTAAGACTTTTATGGCAGTAAGCCTAAGTTCAAAACCATGAGGAGCTCTTTCCTCTGTAGCTACCATTCCTTCTACCTCAAGAGCAGTACCTTCCTTTAACCCTTTTATATCAAAAGAGAACGTGTTAGGATTATATACACACTGCACCAAACCTTCGTATTTTCTTAAGACAATAAAGGTAAACTCACTCATATCACGGATGACATGAACCATGCCGTTCATCTTAACGGACTGTCCTTTAAACCCTTGTTCTATGATATTGCTGATTTCTACTGCCTCTTTTTTTATAATTCCTGAAATATAATCCATAACAAACTCCTCCTATACATTGTTTTGGTTGTAAACAAAAAAAACCGAAGCCTAATACATAGACTTCGGGACGAATATAACCGCGGTACCACCCAAGTTGAGAACAAGCTGTTCTCCTCTCTTCACTTAACGCGTGTAACGCATGACCCTACTTAAGTTCGAATCATGAGCTCCAGAGTGTTC
>JAEYRR010000177.1 GCA_023435505.1 Bacillota bacterium
TTCACGGCACGAATAATGGCCTCTGTATAATCCGTAACCGACTCCGGCTTGCTAAAAATATCAACACCGGCGTTTATCGCTATAGAAAGTTTTTCCTCCAATGAATCTTTATCAATCTGCTCCACATCTGATGCCTTGCCAATAATAATCCCATCAAATCCCATTACTGTACGAAGCATATCTGTTAATAGTTCCTTATTTTCTATCATTTTTGTTCCATTTATACTTGTGGAACTCACCTGAATGGCAATAGGAAGATTGTCATTCTCGGCTTTTATCCCATCGATCAGATGCCGATAGATTAATAGCTGTTGCCTGATTTCATCATTAGACAAGGTGATATTCTGTGCCAACAATCCATATCCTGTACCAATAAATCCGGTCAGACATGGCATTATGCCTGTACTGGCTAAGCCCTTTACATAGGCCTCTCCCAGTTCATAGACCTCTTTATAATTGTCTGAAAAGCTTTGGAACGTACCGCCATAGGTAGGAGTAAATGCTGTAGTTGCGACGGAGGCAAAGCTAATCTTCGCACCTTGGTGCAAATTTTCTTTTCCGATATACTGTCCAATCTGATACATAGCTTTCTTATCATTTACAACCCCAAGTCCCATATTACCAGGAAAAACAACAGATCTCGTTATTACTTCCTCTGTATAATTATATGTATCTTTACTGCGAAGAAGCACCTCAAGGGAGCCGGGCAATTGGGCTGCATTTTCCTCTAGAGGCAAGGTGTTTAATAAGGTATTGATATCACTGGTTTTAGAGAATTTGACAGCAGTCGGTGTAGAAGTAGCCCCATGAGTTACATGGGGTGTTTGCACAACAGTTTCCTGTTTCTTCGTTTGACTACAGCTTGCCATAGCAAGTAATCCTGCCGTAATAAAACATACCTTTCTAATACTTTTCCTCATAGGAACTCCTTCCCCATTGAACTCTATTCCTTTGGAATAAAGCTATCAAATATAATATAGTTAAAATAGTTTCTGCTTTCCTCAAAATCTTTTTGATTCTGTATTGTCCAAGCTGCTGTTGGAAGATTATATAGCCCTCTAACAATTGCCAAAGAAGACGTATGTGGATACTTATATTGATAGGCAATATAGTCTGGTTTCCCTAAAAAGTTTAGCAATAAATTACCGAGAACAAAATGCATGAATAGATTACCCTTCTCCTTATTTTTAATAAAATTCGTAGAAAGCTGTCCTCTAACAATTTTCTCATGATTTTTCTTAAACCACCTAAGGACCAAAGGATTAAATGATTGCACACAATATACACCCTTGTAATCTATCAACACTTTCATAGCAGCCTGGCATAAAGATAGATCTGAACGCTCTATTTTAAGTTCTACCATTAGTGGCACTTTTTTAGCCACTACCTCCAACACCTGCTTTAAGGTGGGTATAGTTTCTTTACTGTTGCAAAGGGTAAAACTCTGTAATTCTTTACAGGTAAACTCACTAACCTTTCCTTCTCTGCCACAGACCCGATTTAAGGTATAGTCATGAAACACCATAGGTATCCCATCTTTAGATAGCTGTACATCCAACTCAATCCCATACCCTTTTTCTACAGCAAGCAAAAAGGCCTTCAGGGAATTTTCTGGTGCTTGCCCCTGATTATTATGTAGTCCCCTATGGGCAAACAAATAGTTGCCAAAAGGGGAATAATCTGGCCGTCCTACCATATGTGGCATTAGCAATATCGGATACGCAATAAGAACAATAAAAAGGATAAGACCTACTATCGTAAAAAAGAGTGTCATCATAATCTCCTATTTCATCAATAAATATACAAAGTATACACCATAGGATGCCAGCATAATAATTCCGGTACCCTTTCTTAATTCTTTATGCTTTATTACACCTAGCCATAAAAGCACTGCTGCCGCTATGCAGACAATGCCATCAATAATAAAATCTTTTTGATACGGAACCGCCTTAATTAGACAGGTTGTGCCCAGTACAAATAAAATATTGAAGATGTTGCTTCCCACAATATTACCAATGGCAATATCACTGTTGCCTTTTCTTGCTGCTGCTGTAGAGGTCATTAATTCCGGCAAGGAAGTACCAAAAGCGACTACAGTAAGACCGATTACCCGGTCTGTAAACCCTATCTTAGTAGCAATAAACTTAGCTGCATTAACGGTCATATCACTTCCAAAGATGATGGCAGCTAGGCCAAGTATTGTAATTAGTATTAGAAATGGCCAAGATTTTATTTTTGTACTTTCCATATCCTCTTCTTGAATACTGGTAGCCTCAAGTTCTGACCCTACGTATTGATCCTCTGTACCCTTTTTTGACGTATAGATCAAATAGAGAAAGAACAAAACAAACAAGGCCCAGAAAACAACACCTGCCGTTAAACCAAGCTCTCCAGATAATGCACCGAATAAAACCAGAATGATACTGATTACGATTACAAAGGGGATCTCATATCGCACGGTTGTGATACCCACCTTGAGTGGAATAATTAGAGCTGATATTCCAAGAATCAGAAGTATATTCATACTGTTACTTCCTACAACATTGCCAATCGCAATACCGGTGCTCCCCTTTAAAGCAGCACTTATACTAATGGCAGCTTCCGGTGCACTAGTACCAAATGCAACGATGGTAAGTCCTATCACAATTTGCGGAATACCGAGCTTTGTTGCCGTCATAGATGCTCCATCTACAAAATAATCAGCACCTTTTATCAATAAAATAAATCCAATAATTAAGAGTCCAAGATTTTCTGCTAGTTCCATTTAATTCTCCTTTGATCATCTGTACTTAATAAAAGTCTTTCCTCTAGTTTGATATATTATCACTTTACTTATGATTTTTCCTGAGGTAGTCATTTACGATTAAAGCCACAACCTCATTATAACTAGATACTCCAGATGGTTGTGAATTTGCTTTTAGATAAGCATCATTTACTTTTGTCTGTAGTTTTGAGATTGTCCCTTCATACTTATCCCAGAAGGCATGCTTTATTGCAATATCCTCATTTGCTTTATCACATAGTTTAGCACGTATTTCTTTATAGGCTTCTACATCATAGTTATATAATTCATTCATGCAATAGGAATAGGCGAGCATTGCCCCACTATACTGAAATGCCAGGCTTTCACTATTACTACAAGCCAGATAAGCCACAAAATTGGCTTCCTCTTCTTTCATAATTCCTTTTAAATGAGCAAGCTCATGACACATAGTGAATGGTTGTTCATAAAGCGGCATATCCGAGTTATAATTCGCCTCTATGGTATAGAAGGAATAAATACCACTTACCTGTTGGTAAGATAGAATTTCTGCAAATAGCAGATATTTCGGTTTTGGATAGTACCCTTTTAGACTCCCATAGGTCTTTGATAAGTTTGTCATTGCCTCCCTAGACATCTGCCGAATATCCGTATACAGTATTTCCTTATCCTGTAATTTATTGATTTCATTGGTTAGATACTCACAAACCTCTTTTAAATCTTCTTTCCCATAATGCTTTTCACTAAAATTTTCTTTTACAGCAAAGCTGGTCTTATGATAGTTAGTCCCACAAAATGCAACGAATAGAAAGAATATCACACTGAATAGGAGCAGACCATTACAACCAACCCTGATCCAGTAAGGTTTTCTTCTGCCCTTTTGTCTAACAATCACAAAGAATCCGTAAAATACATTTTTCATAAACAGCAGACATAATACATAAAGGCTAATTTCAGCAATGGAAAACGGAACCAGATTACATAGAAAAGCAACTATAACAGAGATATAACGATATACATATGTATAGTAGCCATTTGCAAATCCAGCTATGTATCTCGATAACAAAGATAACAAAAATCCAAGTAAAATCAGGGCTAAAGCGAACCATATTTTATGAGTATTGCTTATATGAGGTAACCACCTGCGTCTTCGTCTCTCTTCCATTTTATCTCCTACATCCATTTAGTAAAGTTATTACTATTATATCAGAAAGATGGAATATGTACAGAAGTAACCCTATAACAGTCATAATTCACTTATAAATCTCATTATTTTATTTAATAACCCATTACTTCACAATTTATTGACGAATATTCTGTACTTTGCTAGTATTAATAAGTAAAAGCAATTTTTCACAAAACATTTTCCTTGAAGGAGGGTAAACAATGTTACAAAAACTCTTTAAACTAAAAGAGAATAACACCAATGTTAAAACTGAAGTAATTGCAGGTATTGCCACTTTTATGACAATGGCGTACATACTTGTAGTAAATCCAATGACTATTGCAAATACCAATGCTGGTGCAAGTAGCGAGCTGAATAATGCTGTATTCCTTGCAACCGCTATCTCTGCAGCAATTGGTACTTTATTAATGGCTTTCTTAGCGAATAAGCCATTTGCATTAGCTCCTGGTATGGGACTTAATACATACTTTGCTTCTATTGTTGCTCTTATCATCACAGAAACTCAACTTAGCTATGATGAAGCTTTCCAAGGTGGTTTAGCTATCATCCTGATTTCTGGTATCTTATTTACAGGATTAACTTTATTTACAGTACGTGAAAAGATCGTGGATGCAATTCCAGGTGGAGTTCGTTTTGGAATCACTGCCGGAATTGGATTAATGCTAGTAAACGTTGGTTTAAGCTCTGCCGTATATGGTGGTCAGGGTGAAAAATTCACTATGATTGGTTTCTTCAGTAGTGGTGCCAGAGATACTCATAATGCAATGGAAGCTGCTGGCGCTGACTATAGTCTATTAATTGTATATATTATCACATTCTTTATCGGTTTATTTGCTATAGCAATCTTAAATCACAGAAAAATTAAAGGTGCTATCCTTTATGGTATGCTAATTTCTGCTGTTGCGTATTTCAT
>JAEYRR010000183.1 GCA_023435505.1 Bacillota bacterium
ACTGGGTGCCAAAGAAGAGGATATTCCGGTTCTTTTAGAAACCTTTGGTATAGGCGAGGGCAAGACAGGAGGATTTGTTCACCTGGATAAGTCTGCTTGCGAGGCCATTTACCAGTTAGCAGTAAAAGCCCAATTATAAGATATCAAATAATCTAAATATAAGAACGCAGGAGAAACCACTTTGGCTCTCCTGCGTTTTTTATATAGCAAATTATATCCACCCACCATCTAGCTGTATCACCTGTCCGGTCAGATACTGATTTCCCGTGCAGAGATCATAAACCAGTTCGGCGACTTCCTCTGGTCTACCCATACGTCCTGCAGGAATTTCCTCCTCCAGGGTAAGGCGGTCTTCGGGACTTAAAAATTGATTCATGTCTGTATCGATGGCACCGCAGGCAATGGCATTTACCTGAATGTTACTTGGAGCCACTTCCTTGGCAAGAGCTTTCGTCATGGCATTTAGGCCACCTTTGGTTGCGGAATATGCCACTTCCATGGAAGCTCCACAGACACCCCAGACAGAGGAAATATTAATGATTTTCCCGGCTTTTTTATGGATCATATGGGGAAGGGCCAGTCTCGAACAGTAGAAAGGAGCAGACAGGTTGGTCGCCAAAAGCTTCTGCCACTGGTCAACAGAGGTTTCTGTAAGCAACTCCACATAGGAGATACCAGCATTGTTGATTAAGATATCTACTCCATTAAAAAAGGAGTCAGCCTCCGTAAACAACTTTTCCAGACTCTCATAGTCTGTCACATCACATTGAAGAGCTATACAGCGGGCACCGGCTGTCTCTGCCTCCTTCTTTAAGCTTAAAAGGGAATCTATATTAGTCTTGCAGGTTATTACAAGATTGAAATTCGCACTCATAAAGCTTCGTGCAATGGCTTTTCCAATTCCTCTGGAAGCGCCTGTAATAAGTACAGTTTTTTTATTCATGTTGTTTTCCTCCATATAAAAGGCGTTACTTTCCTTATGACGTATTATACCCTAAAAAATCCCATATATCAATTTCTATCCGTAGTCCCTTACCCCCTATACCTTGTCATATCTATTTGATTCTGCTATACTCTTCGTTGGAGGTTTTTACATGAATGGACGAAGAGTGATCAAGAAGGCAACGAGAACCTTATTTATTACAATATTTTGGATTGGTTTGTTTGTCGGAGTGGGGATAGGGACCTATCATCTAACCCTAACTTACTATAAAAGTACCGGGCAATACGCTTCATCTACTTCAGATAATGCAAACACGATTGTAAAGGCTACTACAGATGACGTTGCGGTCAATGCGATTTTTGCTGTGGATGGGAACGATGGTAAGGTGAAACATCTTCTTTTGGAGATTTTTCATTCTAAGAAGGGAAAGTTTAATTTTTTGACCATCCCTACAGATAGCCAGTATAACATGAGTAAGGAACTGTATGCTTCGATTAATAAGGACAATCCCAATGTTCCACAAATAATGACGTGGGAAGACCTGCCGCAGTATTTTAGCCAGATAACTACATATCAATATGCAAGTATGATATTGGAGGAAAGCTTAGGTATTCACATTAGTTTTTATACACTTATGTCGGAAACGACTTTCCAGGACTACTTTGAAGAGGCTCAGGCTACTTCTTTAGACGGCTTTAATGACACAAGAGGGTTCACGTTAAGTGAGGCTACACGTAACCGAATGAAAGGTCTTACTACCTCCTTACAGATGGAGAAGGAATTAGCCGTTTACTATACTAAAATCCAAAGTAATCTTAGTTTATCCAGAAGAAATATCTATTTATCAGCTTATCAGAAAGCAGATTATGAGGGGATAGGTGTTTATACTTTGTCTATAGCTAAAGATACCAAGCAGATCACCACTGAGGACAGGGCCTACTTGAGGAAGCTTGTAGAAGACTAACCACTAAAGTGCAGATAAAAACCAGAAAGAGGATAATAATGTATGGTTAACAAAGTTAATGTAATGGGAATAGAGATCGATCATATTTCTTTTCAGACTCTAAAGAGGACTACTTCTTATTTTCTGTCCAATGAACGTCTGAACATCTATATTTTTTTGACAACTAGGCTGATTGAAGAAACGTTACAGGATCCAGAATTGGCTCAAGCATTAAAGGAAGCAGATTTACTATTACCTGGAGTACAACCGGTATGTAATCTTAGGTCACAATCCTTACCTAAGAAAAAAATGGTGAAAGGGTATGATTCGTTATTGGAACTAGTAGACAAGATGGAGAAACCACATACTATTTATCTGCTGGGGACTCAGGAAAGTGCGATTCAGAGAATGATTACTTATGTCAGTCGTAATTTTCTGAAGCTTAAGATTGTTGGAACTTATAATCAGCAGGAGGGATGGACAGATGAGCAACTGTTGAATGTAATCAACTCTGTAAATCCTGACATAATTATTAACACAATACCGACGCCATTTGAAGGAAAATGGGTGGCCGCCTTAAGGCAGCAGATCAGTGCCAAATTGTATATTGGGCTGGTGGCTATCTTTGATACCATGGTAGCGGAGCTGAAGGATCCTCCTCTACTATTCAGAAAGCTTCATTTGTTATCTCTCTATCATAAGATAAGAGGATACAGAATACACAGATTACTACGTTCAAGAATATTTGAACGTAAAGTAGAGCAATATAATACAAAAAAAGGTGAAAACAAGAATGGAACTACTTACTAAACGCCCAAGATGGCTTCAATATATTGTAATTGCATTGGGAACTACCCTTATGGCAATTGCTGTTAATGTGGTATTCGAACCAATGGATATGGTTACCGGTGGTGTATCCGGTCTTGCCATTGTGATTAAATACTGGACAGAACCACTAATTTCTGGAGGAATTCCTCTTTGGTTGTCCAATATACTGGTTAATATTCCTCTATTTATCCTTGCAGTAATCGTGTTTGGACCTAAATATATAGCCAAAACACTTTATGCTACTGTATGCTTTACAATAGCACTATATCTTGTACCAATTAGCCCTGTCCAGATAAAGGATTATTTTTTGGCCAGCATTTTTGGTGGTGTACTGATGGGAGCAGGTCTTGGCTTGGTATTTTTTTATCAGTGTACCACAGGAGGAACAGATCTTTTTAGCTCCTTGGTTCAGAGAAAATTAAAACATTATACAGTGCCACGAATTCTAATGGTAGTGGACAGTTCTATAGTTTTGTTAGGTGCAGCTGTATTTGGGGTGAATAAAGCCTTATATGCAGTTGTTGCAGTATACCTGACTTCTAAAATCATGGATAACTTTTTAGAGGGTGTCAAATTTGCCAAATTGGTATATATCATCTCTGATCACCATGAAGAAGTTGCCCAGGTAGTTTTGCATGACATTAATCGAGGCGCTACTGGTGTTCCTGTACAAGGAATGTACTCTAGTGAGTCTAAAAATATGTTACTTTGTGTAGTATCAAAAAAAGAAATCTCTGCGATTATTGATATAGTTGCACAAATCGATCCCTCTGCTTTTGTGATAGTTAGTGATGTTAGGGAAGTTTTGGGAGAAGGATTTATAGAATATAAACAGTAATAGGTTAAAAAAAAAGACAAAATTTCGGTAATTATTCAGTTTTATACATTTGATATACAAATTAAACAAATTGAAAAAAAGTAATTTGGTAAAATGAGATATAGTTTTGATAATGTATTTGATGTATTATAATGCTATGGTTTAGTACAAATATTAATTTTTTTTATTGAAAAAGTTACATATTAGAGGAGGAAACATAGTATGGCGAGTGTAACACTCAAAAACATTAATAAAACTTATCCTAATGGATTCGTTGCAGTTAAAGATTTCTGTCTTGATATCGAAGACAAAGAGTTTATCATTTTTGTAGGTCCATCCGGTTGTGGTAAGTCTACTACACTTCGTATGATTGCAGGACTAGAAGAGATTACTTCTGGTGAATGTTGGATTGGCGACAGAATGGTTAATGCTGTAGAGCCTAAGGACAGAGATATTGCAATGGTATTCCAGAACTACGCATTGTATCCACATATGTCAGTTTATGATAACATGGCATTTGGTCTTAAATTAAGAAAGACACCAAAGGATGAGATTGACAAACTGGTACATGAGGCTGCATAGATTCTTGATATCGATCACTTATTAGATCGTAAGCCAAAGGCTTTATCTGGTGGACAGAGACAGCGTGTTGCTATGGGACGTGCTATCGTTCGTAATCCTAAGGTATTCCTTATGGACGAGCCTTTATCCAACTTGGATGCTAAATTACGTGTTCAGATGCGTACAGAGATTTCTAAACTACATATGAGATTAGAAACAACATTCATCTATGTAACACATGATCAGACTGAGGCTATGACACTAGGAACTAGAATCGTAGTTATGAAGGATGGTTTAATCCAACAGGTAGATACTCCACAGAATCTGTATGACAAACCAAACAATTTATTTGTTGCTGGATTCATGGGATCTCCACAGATGAACTTCTTAGATTGTAAAGTTTTAAAATCCGGATCTGATGTATTATTAATGTTTGGATCCAACAGCATTAAGGTTCCAGAAGCGAAAGCTAAGGTTCTTATTGATGGTGGATATGAAGATAAGACTGTTGTACTTGGTATCCGTCCAGAGGATATTAAGGATGAAGAGATCTTCATCAACAGCTCACCAGACAGTGTTCTTGAAGCAACTGTTAGAGTATATGAGTTACTTGGTGCCGAAGTATTTTTATATTTCTCAGTAGAACAATTTGAGTTTACTGCACGTGTTAACCCACGTACAAATGCAAGAGTTGGTGATACTATTAAGGTAGCATTTGACTTAACCAAAATTCATATTTTTGATAAAGAGACAGAAGCTGTTATCTGTAACTAATATAATGACAAAAAGGGATATCTCGAAAGAGATATCCCTTTTACTTTACAGAAATTAATGAAAATCTTGGTAGATTTGTGATGCGGTATTTTGTCAACTGACAAAATACCAGTTTTTTTGTAATATTGCATAAAAACCACGATGTGAACATTGAGTGAAACTGTAGATTCCTCTAGTTTCTTGTATTTACTTTTCAAAAAAGAAATGATAAAATTATGCTATATGCTTAAATAATAATGGATGTAGTATAATAATTCATAGAACGCAGCCTATATAAGATGAAGCCGTTAAAAGGAGTGAATAAAATGATATCAAATCAGATTCTTCAGAATACCATTGAAGGACTTAAAGGAATAACAAGAATTGATATTTGTGTAATGGATACTGAGGGAAAGACGTTAGCCTCAACGATTAATAATGCAGAAGATTATGAAAGAGCAGTTCTTGCATTTGTGGAATCTCCTGCAGACAGTCAGGTAGTGCAAGGCTTTCAGTTTTTTAAGGTGTTTGATGAGCACCAGTTAGAATATGTTATTCTTGTTAAGGGTGACAGTGATGATGTTTATATGGTAGGTAAGATCGCTGCGTTTCAGATACAAAACCTTTTAGTTGCCTATAAAGAGCGGTATGATAAAGATAACTTTATTAAGAACCTGTTATTAGATAATCTGCTTTTAGTAGATATCTACAACCGAGCTAAGAAGCTTCACATTGATACAGAGGTCAGAAGAGTTGTATTTCTCATTGAGACCAAAAATGAGAAAGATGGTAATGCGTTAGAAACAGTTCGCGGATTATTTTCCGGTAAAACCAAAGACTTTATTACGGCAGTAGATGAGAAGAATATTATCCTGGTGAAGGAATTAAAACAGAATGAGACGTATGAAGAACTGGGCAAAACAGCCAGAGTGATTTTAGATATGTTAAATACGGAAGCGATGACCAATGCACATGTTTCCTACGGAACCATCGTCAATGAAATCAAGGATGTATCCCGTTCCTATAAGGAAGCGAAGATGGCACTAGATGTCGGAAAGATCTTCTATAGTAATCGTAACGTGGTAGCGTATAACAACCTGGGAATTGGGCGTTTGATCTACCAGCTTCCTATGCCATTATGTAAGATGTTCATCAAGGAGATCTTTGAAGGCAAATCTCCGGATGAATTCGATGAAGAAACCTTAACTACCATTAATAAGTTTTTTGAAAATAGCTTGAATGTTTCAGAAACTTCCAGGCAGTTATATATTCATCGTAATACACTGGTGTACCGTCTTGATAAGCTGCAGAAGAGTACAAATCTCGACCTTCGTGTATTTGAGGATGCCATTACCTTTAAGATTGCATTGATGGTAGTCAAATATATGAAATATATGGAGAGTCTTGATTACTAATCAGGTCGAATAAACTGCATCAGGAGAAGTGAGAGTATGTCTAATAAAATGACGCTTCATGATATTACTAGTGAGAATAAAAAGGGTACTTTAGATAAATTTCAAGACAAAAAGTATGAGCCAACCATTATCCTGAAGGATGTCCATAAAGACTATCCTTCCGGGACACATGCATTAAAGGGCATTGATTTAACAATAAACAAAGGAGAATTTGTTTTTATTGTTGGAAGCAGTGGTTCGGGAAAATCTACATTTATCAAAATTTTGCTGAAGGAAATTGAACTTAGCCGAGGCTCTATTTATGTCAATGGATTCTATGTACACAGAATTGACCGTAAACATACTCCAAAGCTGCGTAGAACAATGGGAGTTGTATTTCAGAACTTCCGTCTCTTAAAGGACCGCAATGTATACGAAAACATTGCATTTGCCCAAAAGGCAGTAGGAGTCCCTTCTGTAAAGATAAGGAGGAGAGTCCCTGAAGTACTATCCATGGTGGGCCTCCTAGATAAGATGAAAGCGAATCCTACAGAGCTTTCCGGTGGGGAACAGCAGAGAGTAGCTATAGCCAGAGCATTAGTGAATAAACCTAAGCTAATACTGGCAGATGAGCCTACAGGCAATTTAGATCCTAAGAATTCCTGGGAGATTATGAAGCTTCTTGAAGAAATAAATCGTATGGGAACAACAGTAGTGGTCGTTACTCATAATAAAGAAATTGTAGATGCAATGAAGAAACGTGTTATTACCCTTGAAAAGGGACACATTGTAAGTGATGAGGTCAAAGGAGGGTATTCGCGTGATTAGTTTAAGTTCAATCGGACATGGTTTCAAACAGGGCGGGAAAAATCTGAAGCGTAACGGAAAGTTTTCCCTTGCTTCTATCTGCACGATGGCAGCCTGTCTGTTTTTAGTGGGTATTTTCTATTTCATATTAGCCAATTTGGAGTACAACATCCAGCTAAAAGAAAGCGATGTTGGAATCACCATCTATTTTAAGGAAGGAATCTCAGAAGATCGAATAAAAGTCATAGGACAAGAGATTAAGGACAATGTTTCTGATCTTGATAAAATGGACTATGTTTCTGCAGAAGAAGCATGGGAACGATTTAAGAAGACATTGAAACCGGAGATGGTAGAAACCTTTGGAAACGATAATCCCTTAAAGGATTCTGCTTACTATTTTGTTACCCTAAAAAATATTGAGAAGCAAGAGGAAGCCGCCAACTATATTGAATCTATAGACGGAGTACGCTCAGTTCAGCGTTCCGATAAGATAGCCAATGTATTTGGTAGCTTTAATAGGTTTATAGGTATTTTTTCCGGGGCGATTATTGTAATCTTACTGTTAATTTCTATTTTTCTTATTAATATAACCGTTTCTATGGGAATCACCGTACGTCGAGAGGAAATCTCCATTATGAAATTAATTGGGGCAACCGATTTCTTTATACGCGGGCCATTTATTATGGAGGGAATCTTACTTGGATTTTTTGGTGCGTGCATACCTCTTGCCATACTCTTTGTCTTTTATGAGAGAATTATGAGTTTTGTAGATAGTAGATTTTCTGCTCTTTCTCTACAGTTCTTGTCTTTAGGCAAAATATATCTTTCACTGGTTCCAATATGTCTTGGAATTGGTATAGGAATCGGTTTGCTTGGAAGTTTTATGACAGTAAGAAAGCATTTGAAACATTAGGAGTAATGACGGGGGTCAGACAGAAAAGAGGATGGAAATGAGAAAAGTATTGAAACGATTATTTGTAATTGCGACATGTGCTGTCTTCGCTCTAAGTCTATCTTTTAGCGTATATGCAGATGATATCCAAAGTGCTAAGGGTCAGCTTTCCACAATGGAAAAGAAGAAGAAGGCCATGGAGGAGAAGATCGCTGCATTGGAGAAGGAAAAGGGTAACATCTCTTCCTATATAGAAAAGTTGGACAAGCAGGTAACTGATCTGGATGCGCAGATTACCACCATCAATGGACAGATAGAGGAAACCTCCCAACTTCTTGATAAAACTAAGGCTGAGCTTAGTGAAGCGCAAAAAACTCAGCAAGAACAATACGAGATTATGAAAGCCCGTGTCAAATATATGTTTGAAAATGGGAACGATGATTATATCTCCATGCTGTTTAATTCCTCGTCTTTAGAGGATTTGTTAAATAAAGCAGAGTACATCACAAAGATATCAGAGTATGATCAAGGCCTGTATAATCGATATGATGCAATCAGACAGGATATAGTAAAGAAAGAAGCAGAAGTCAGTGCGAATCTGGATAAACAGAATACACTACAGCAGGAACTGCAAATTCAAAAGGATGGCTTAGATACTCTGGTAGCCAATAAAGAAAAAGAGCTTAAGAGATATGAGGCGAATATTGAGTCCGGTCAGGCGTCTGTAACTGCTTATTCAAAAGAAATTGAGGAGCAAGAAAAACAGGTGCAGGCATTAATTGATGCAGAGAAGAAGCGTCAAGAGGAAGAAAGAAAAAGACGGGAAGAGGAAGAAAGGAAAAAGCGAGAAGAGGAAGAAAAGAAAAAGCAGGAAGCTCAGAATAACAATAACAACTCTGGCACTAACTCTGGAGATAATAATTCTAGCAATAATGTTGACAATACGGTATCCAACGGAAAGATATCTTTTAGATGGCCTTTGAATATATCCGGTACTATTACATCCCGTTTTGGCTATCGAAGTGACCCATTTACCGGGCAAACTTCTGGCCATAATGGACTAGATGTTGCTGCTCCTAAGGGGACACC
>JAEYRR010000246.1 GCA_023435505.1 Bacillota bacterium
CCAGGTATCCAAATTGGTCACAGTTATCTGTTCACCCTCTGCAGATGAGACCGGAGCCTTTAAGATATATTCATATTCCGAAACGATGGAACTGTCTGCTTTCTCTACATAATTATTGACCAATGGCAAAATTCCAAGCCCGAACATCAACAATACACTGGCAAAAAAGAGCCCTACTAATAACAGCAGATAGGTTCCTTTATTCTGAATGATGACACGCAGGCGGAACCTTGTAATAAATCTAAAGTTAGGTAGCTTAGCCGCCTGTCTTTGTTTCCCTCGTTTTAAATCCCTCCTTAAAAACTTAAGGGGAGATAGTGAAAGCATACGATAGATAATCAGATAATTAATGACCACCATCAGTAAAATAGGCACTACAGTTGTAAGTAAAAATGCATTCAGGTTCCATCTCATTATAAATGGGGAGAGACTATAACTATTATAATATATTTCCTTAAATGGTATCACCATAACGGTATAGCCCAGTATATTTCCCACAACTGCGCTTATACCGGTTGCTATTAACGGCAAGGACATGTAGTGACGAACTAACTCCTGCTTGGTATATCCGGATGCTCTTAGAGCACCGATTATAGCTGCTTCCTCCTCAATGCTTGATCTGATGGTAATCGCAAATACAAATGCCATAATTATAATCAGGATATAGATTAGCGCTTTCATCATCGGAACATCGCTACCCATATCATTTCTCAAAAAGGAAATCGCCTGATTCTCAGAAGCTGGAAGAAACTCCTGGATGCTGGTATACTGGATAAGTTCATTGGCTTTTGTGGCCTCCAGCTTTTCTTTTTCTTCTTTCCCCAGCGCTCTATTATTAAAATAGTACCCATAGTTATATGTAATTTTATCTTGATTCAGCTTAGCGAATCCATCTCCACTGACTACTGCAACTCCAAAATAAATGGAATCCATTACTAGACCTGAATTACTTTTGTAGAGGGAATTATAATCCGGCAAGGATATAAGACCAGATATAGTCTTCTTATGACCCTCAACCTCAACAAAATCGCCTACCTTCAGGTTCCTTTGAGTCGCAAAGAGACGATCCAGTGCAATCTCATCCGAATTCTTTGGAAGTTCTCCCTCATGTAAAGCGGCCTTATCAAGAGATTCCCTATTCTCGTAGATGCGTAAAGTAGCATCCTTATCAAACTCTTTACTATCTATATAATATTTTTTAACGACTAGGATATTCAAAGCTTCCAAGTGCTTTAGGTTGGCATCGGACAATGCATAGTCTGTAGTAAAGTACCCATCCTCCAGTTTCCCCGTCTCCTGGTCCTGATTCAATGTATATTCCACGCTATCGCCAACAGCCAAAAATCCGGAGCCTACCGTAATGGTAGCAGTCAAGAGAAGAAAGATCGCCAGATATTTACCAAGATTGCCTCGAAACTCTCTTGGCAACCGTTTTATTAATGGATTTCTCATGCTCTCCACCCCTCTACCATTCTATTTCTGCAGCAGGAAGCACATTTTCATTGTTGTATTCCTTTATAATCTTCCCGTCATGAAGTTTCAAAACTTTATGGGCCATATTTTTAATTGCATCATTGTGAGTGACAATTATAATGGTGTTGTGATACTTTTTATTAACCTGTTCTATCAGTTCCAGAATCTCTTTTGAAGTACTATAATCTAGGGCCCCTGTTGGTTCATCGCATAATAATATCTCAGGATTTTTTACTAATGCCCGCCCTATGGCACATCTTTGCTGCTGACCACCTGAAAGCTGATTGGGGAATTTGTCCTTATGTTCCCAAAGTCCTAACGTTTTAATTAGGTCATCAATTGCAAGGGGGGCTTTACTAAGATACTCACCGACTTCGATATTCTCCTTAACGGTAAGGTTAGGAATGAGATTGTAAAACTGAAAGACAAAGCCAAGATTCTCCCGTCTGTAGTTTGATAACTGTGACTCGTTCATATCAGAGGTACAACTATTGCCAATGTCGATACATCCCTCATCTGCTTGCTCAATCCCTCCGATTATATTTAAAAGTGTAGATTTTCCAGAACCGGATGGACCAAGTAGAACACAAATCTTACCTTCTTCTACTAGACAGTCAATTCCTTTCAGTACCTGCACACGGCTGTTCCCCTCCCCATAGTATTTATGTACATTATTTACTCTTAATTGCATCCTATAGCCTCCTCTATCCCCCACATAATATTCTTTAAATTTTAAAGATTATGTCAAAAAAAATCAATATTGTTCCACACTTTCTCATTGTTTTCTAATTTTATAATTAGAATGGAGCGAGTAAATTGAATCGCCCCAATCGTTAGATTTTTGATCTAAATTTTGGTGGACGGTTCAAATTCCTTACTCGCTCCATTTATATATCATCTATTGTTCTTTTTCATCCTTACTCTTTTTACGGAAGATACTGTCCTTAAAAAACAGAACCACACCTATCAGAAGAATAAAGATAGAGATAAACTGGGACACCGATAAAGGACCAATAAAATCTCCTCGAAAATCATCTCTGAATACTTCAATAATTGACCTACCAATACTGTAGAAAATCAGATACAGAGCTGCTACCCTTCCAGGCTGTCTATCCTTTCTGGCATAAATAATTAGCCCAGCGGCAAGGGTAAAGAGACAAAAGCTAGAGATTAACTGAGTTGGTATCAGCGCCACGTCATTAGGGGCAAAATCAGAGTTATGGAAGGTAATACTGAAGCAGGAATCGGTTTCTCTTCCATAGCAACAACCTGCTAAAAAACATCCAATTCGTCCAAAACCCTGAGCAACAGCTACGGATGGTAATACAATATCAGCATACCGGAAGAATTCCAAATGCTTTACTCGACAGTAAATGTACCCTGCCAAAACACCTGTAATGATACCGCCATACACTACAAAACCTTCTCCACTTAAAAAGAAAGAAGGGTCGTCTATAATCTTCTTGATCTCAACAATACCAAATAGTAGCTTAGCTCCAATCAGACCAAATATCAAACAATAAAAGGTCAGATTATATATATGATCCTTGTCTAAGCCCAACTTAGGGGCTCTTTTAACACCAATAAACATGGCCATCATAACACCTATTGCAATCATCAACCCATATCCATGGACAGTTACAGGTCCAATGCTAAATAAATCATTCCACATACTTAATCCTCCACATATACCTTAGTCTTCAATTACTGTTCGAAGATATGCCATAAGAGCTTTTGCATCTCCAACTGTAAAATCCTCTTTTCTCAAATACATCACTTTCATTCCTGAAACAATTTTCATATAGGTAGGTCTGTCAATCACTCTGGTTACCGCATCGAATTTAATGCTTAAGTCAGGACCATTCTCCCTATGTAACTCAAAAGCCTCTTCTGAGACTACTATTCTCTGATCTCCATCTAAATGGCGGATTTTATAGCTTACGATTTGTAATATGCTAGCAAGTTGAGGGAGAAAATAAATCACAAGTAACATTACTACCGTAAGTATCACATTATAAATATCCTGAGCCCCTACTGATGAAATACTGTTCTTCTCCAACAAGGTATAGACTGCTATTGCCATGGCAGCAAGGACCACAAGCATAACTAGTTTTTGTAGACTTTTCAATTCTTTACTATTTATATTGATTTGATTTTTAAGACTCACTTTAGTTTCAATAACAAACTTTTCTTCCACGTCTCTTACTTCCTCCTTCTATGCTGTAATACAACTATAGTACCACATATCTACTAAAAATGTATAGTTATTTCATAAGAACTGAAACGTATAAAGGGTGGCAAATAGACTACTATCGTCTACTTACCACCCTAGAGTGTCATACTCTTATGTTAGAATCTTTCTTACATGGTAAATCTCTTCATACTTTCACTGAGATCTTTTGCTTTATCATTTAGCTTACTAGCCTGTTCTGCCAGTTGCTCTACTGTTTGAAGCTGATCTGAGATATTATCTGAAACAGTTCTAGTAGATACCGCTACTTCCTGAGAAACTGCAGCTATATTCGTAATCGAAGAAGCTATCGTCTCTTTAGACTGAATCATATCATTAATGTCTGTAACAATATCACTCAATACTGCTACCATTTCATCAACACACTTACTGATATCACCGAATACCTCTGTTGTATCAGTTAATACAGCTGCCTGATTCTCAAGGAATCCGTTTGTCTTCTGAGCAGAAGCGGAAGCCTTTCCAGTAGTTGCACGAATCTGATCCAAAATATCATAAATCTGATTACCAGCCTTCATAGAATCGTCTGCAAGCTTTCTGATTTCTTCAGCAACTACTGCAAAACCACGACCCTGCTCACCAGCACGAGCTGCCTCTATGGAAGCATTTAGGGAAAGTAAGTTGGTCTGTTCCGCTATATCATTAATTGCATCAATAATACCACTTATATCATTGGACTGAGTAACCACAGCCTTGATTTCGTGAACTAATTCATTTACTACATCAGTGGTTGCGGCAGATCTTTTATTTAACTCAGCTACAGTGGAACGTCCCTTTTCGGTGGATTCCAAAGTCTTGTCTACTGTCTCATTAATCTTTCTTGTATTATTCTGAACAGTATTCATCTTGTCTGAGAAATCGATCATCAACTGCGCACAGGTTTCAGTATCTCCCGCCTGTGAGTCTACACCTTCTGCAACACCTTCCAATGCAGCAGATACATTCTGCATAGTGCCAAAAATGTCTTCTGAAGAACCAGAAACATGCTTCGCTGCTTCTCCTACATCGCTGCCAAATCCTCTTACATCCACCATCAAGTTATGTATACCGGTTAAGGTCTCTGTCAGCGAGTCCGTTAACAATCTAAGTTCATCCTTACGATTGGTTTCAAAAGTCTGAGTCAGATCACCATTGGCAACCTTACGAAGAGAATGACAAATTTGAGTTAGTACATTACTGATACCGGAAGATATAAATGTACCAGCACCTAATGCTAAAATGGCACCAATGATAACACAAAGAATTGTTATGAGACGAATACCTGACATATCTTGTACTAAGGTAGAAATTGGAATTAATGCATTTAGGGTAATAGTTGTCTTTTCAAGACCAGCACTTAAAAGACAATACTCCTTTCCATTATAGGTAACTTGCTTGAGAACAGTCTCTAAATTACCTGTAGCCACGGTTTCCTTGTAGAAATCCTGATCTCCAAATACTACTGTACCGTCTTCCATCGGTGTAGATACTATTTCACCATTTTCATCAACAGACTGACTGATCAGTGTCTCCTTACCATTTGGTCCAATTACACCAACAATACTACCTTCCCCGAGCTTGATATCAGAAAGAGTACCCAAAATAAAATCTTTGTCGACATTGATTACTACAACACCATGTCTTTTAGTAAAAAGCTGAATGTAGCTAAATACATATTTATCAGGATATCCGTAATAATATTCATCTATGAATGGATGGCTGTCCACCCAAGCATTACTAGTAACTCCGTCTTTAAATAGAGCTGCCTCTTCCGTTTCCCAAAACTGAGTAAAATCAACTTCTGCCATCTTCAGTCGGTCACGTTCACCTTTTGTACGGGATACCATTGGATCCCCGTTATTGGCAAGTATGTAGTAGTCCTCCATATAATCTGTAGTTTGTACTAAGTTACCCATTTCATTGTAAACAGCCTGATAAGTTTCTCTGGCAGTCATGTCATTCATTCCATTTTGCCACAACTTAGCATAGAACTTAGTTACATTCTTATCTACGGACAAAGAAACTGCTTTAGCCTGCACTGTATTACAGATTTCACTCAAATAGCTTTGTGTTGTTGTTATTGTACTTTTTACACTGGTTTCGTATTTATCCACAACAACATCTGAGGCTGTCTCATAGGATACAATACCTAATACGACAATCAGAATAACCGGCACACAATATGCCACCATGATAGAAGTCTTGATTTTCCTATACTTCTTTCCATTGACATTCAGTGTAATTGCTTTTTTTGCCTCTTTTAATTGCTTCTTGGCTTCTTTTCTAGCTAATTTGACAGCTTTTTTATCAACGTTTCCCCCATTGGTATCATTTGCTGCATTGACCATTTTACTAGCTTTCTTTTCAGCCCTTTTTTGTTTCATATCCCCTAACTTCTTGGCACGTTCTGCCTTTCTAGCGGCCTTTTTAGCTTTTTTTTCTTCTAGAGCCTCTAAATTATCCATCATCTGTAAGTCATCCTCTACAGGATTCTCGTGTTTCATATTTCTCCTCTTTATCATAGTGCCCTCCTATCTTAATAAAAGACAACATAGAACTATATTCCCTATTTTACTATTATTTTCCCCATCTGTAAATAAGTAGTCATTCTTTTAAGCTAATACGTCGAACTTTGTGCAATCTCTACATATCTTTTAAAATATGTTAGACACTTTTACAGTCGCGCCAATATATATCCTACTATAATATCGACAGAAAAAATGAAAAAGTAAAGAAATTTTATTATTTTCGTGAAAATTCATATAGTTTCTATGTTTTTTTGTACCATTTATAAGTAGTGAAGGGCTATCGCTAAATTCAGGTAAGCTGCAAATGTCAGCCATATCAGATATGGAATCATTAATATTCCAGCTCTGGTATTAATTTTATAAAATTCCTTTGCAGTAAGAAAAACCATATACCAAAGTAAAAGTAACCAGGCAAACGCTAACTGATAAGCATTCAATCGAAAAAATATGACCGACCACCCTACATTTAACAAAAGCTGTATTACATACAACTTTAGCGCCACCCATTTATCGGGAGCATCTGATATGTACACAAGATATGCAGCTATACCCATCAAAATAAATAAGATGGTCCAAACAACCGGAAATACCCAACCTGGAGGAGAGAAAGGTGGTTTGTAGAGGTTGCGATATTTTTCCATGCTATCTTTAGTAAGAACTGCACCTAGAGCACCTGCACCTAAACTAATGAACAGGCTTACTATCAACGGCTTGATTTGTATCTTCGACATAAGAATTACTTCGCTTTCCTTTTTGGTATATTATATTCTCCCCTAAATCTAATATACCAGAATACAGACAAGGCGCGTTCCACTTTTCTTGTCTTACTATTAAGAAAGGAAGGAAATCCACACCAGTGCTCCAAATCATCTGATTCTGGTTCTATAATAAATGTTGGGGTGTCGTAATGACACTCTGACATTTTTCTTTTATAATAATAAAAAAACCTCCCAGTGCCAGTCCGCTAAAACAAATCACTAGGAGGTGCATAAATGCAACCTAATTATAGCAAAGTTTTATTAGATATTGAAGATGTTTTCATCAAAAAAATATCTCACTCTGATTCGGCTGTAAAAATACATATTGAAACTAAACCCACCCGGCAAACCTGCCCTCGGTGTGGAGCCCAGACCAAGCGAGTTCATGATTATCGAATACAAACCATTCATGATCTTCCATTTCAGCTTAAGGGCACTTTTCTGGTCCTTCGCAAACGTAGATATCTCTGTACTTCATGTAATAAACGTTTCTTTGAGAAATATAGCTTTTTAGCTCGTTACCAGCAACGCACAAAAAGACTTACTTACATGATAGCCAACATGTTACGCTCTGTGGAAAGCATAAAATCTATTGCGGCACGTTGTAACCTTTCTCCTGCAACCATACAGAGAATTTTAGACACGATTGATTACCATTGTCCAAAGCTGAAAGATAGTATCTCTATTGATGAATTTAAGGGTAATGCAGATACAGGAAAATTTCAATGTATCCTAGTAAATCCCAAGCAGAAAACTATCCTAGACATCCTACCAGATCGTTCTACCTCACATCTCTCTACTTATTTTAAGGAAATACCACGTGACGAGCGTTATCGAGTTAAGTTCTTTTTATGTGATATGTACCAGCCATATGTCGACCTTGCGCATGCATTTTTCCCAAATGCTACTGTGATTATTGATAAATATCACTTCATTCGACAGACAACCTGGGCAATTGAGAATGTACGCAAGAGATTACAGAAAACAATGCCCGCATCACTTCGCAAGTACTACAAACGCAGTCGTAGACTTATCCTTACTAGATATGCAAAACTCAAGGATGAGAGCAAAAAGGCTTGTGATTTAATGTTGCAATATAGTGAAGATTTAAGGCTTGCTCATCGTTTAAAAGAGCAATTTTATGATATCTGCCAAGATACGAAATATACTAGGCAAAGAAATGATTTCTATACTTGGATTAAACTTGCTGAATCCTCGAATATTCCTGAGTTTGTGAAGTGTGCAAAGACATATAGACATTGGTCAAAAGAAATATTGAATGCTTTTAAATACGGATTAACCAATGGGCCAACAGAAGGTTTCAATAATAAGATCAAGGTATTAAAACGAGTTTCATACGGAATACGAAACTTCAACCGATTTAGAACAAGAATTTTACACTGTACAAGATAATTTTAAAGACTGGCACTGGGAGGTTTATTTGGCATGCCCAAAAAACCCTATTTATTATAGAAACATAAAAATAGCTCTAATGTCAGTGTTGGTGCAGGTGCAACGCACCTCGCACCCCAACACTTGACACAGAGCCCTGATTCTTTGCACTAGGAATGTACTTCCTTCCTATCATCAATTCATCTGTTTATCTTTATAATGATGAGCCTGTTCAAGCATCATATCCTTTACCTTCATCAAGCGGATTTGGGTAGACCTCTCATTCTCATCCAACTTCATAACAATATATTTGATTTTCTGTTCCATATCCGGAATCATAACATGCTCCAGGGCATTTAC